>JAAYEW010000002.1 GCA_012728555.1 Erysipelothrix sp. | reverse complement strand
GGTAAATAATACAAAGCATTGTAAACACAATATAATTTATCCGTTTCATATTAATCCCCTAAAAACTCTAATTTATTGAATTTTTTAATACTGAATAGAATAATAATAGAGGAAGCCAAAATTAAATAGGAGACTTTTATAAAAAATACTACCTGACTTGTATCTAAAAAAACGTTTAACCATGTTAAGAAAAATCCTTTTGAATTAAAAAAACTGTAGAGTGTAAAGTCTAAAAGAATCGTTAATAACAGTAAAATAAACGACACCCAAGTCTTTAGATAAATTGTTAAAAGTAAATAAAACAATAAAAATAATACTATTCCTATAAAAAATACTAAAGAAGATAATATCGTTTGAATGATTTCATCCTTGTTCATTACACGGAATTCGATGAAGTAAATGCTAGTTGTCATTAATGACCAAATAATTGTATATTCCACAGCTAAACTTATTGTATTTTTTAATACCAACTTTAGCCACTGAATATCTTCTATCACTCTAATAACAACAATTGAATTTAATAAGGTTTTTTTTACCGGATTATACATATAAACTAAAGTCCAAAAATGCAATATAAGAAATACTTTAGGGCTAAAATAAAAATATAACAATCTCTTCTGTGGGTAGTCAAATTCACTAAGGCTATTACCAAAATAAAATGGAAAAACTACTAGAGCGATAAAAGACATTAATAGATAAATAAAGCCCTTATTCCTATTATTGACAATATATTTTTTCATAGCTCATCTCTTTTTGTTTGAATCAAAAAGACAAAATAAATTATCACTAATAAAATCACAAGCATGAAAGATAAATATACAAAGTTCAACGATGTTACAGGTGATACCGCCATTAAGTAGTAGGGCAGTGTTAGATTAGGATGATGTGTGTAATTTGTAAAAATTGTTAAAAGAACATATATAAAAGGAACGACTAAAGCAGTCGTTATAACATTTTTTTGATAGAAGAAAGAAAAACAAAGGGTTATACACGAAAGTAATCCACCAACAACTGCAGGAATTAAACAATATAACAAACTATAAATCAATGGATTATTAATATGTAACGTTTTAAAAACTAAATTATCGATCCAAAGAATTTGATTCATAGAAATATTATTCGCGTAAAATGTTGTTGAATCCAATGGAAATGCAATTAAACTTAAGACTAAATTCACTAAAAAAGGTAAAAACACAAGAATGAAACCACTTAGAAAAGTTGTTATAATTAATATTAAATAGTACGTTTTTCTACGGCTTTTTGTTAGGAATATTTGTCTTAAACCCGACTCTGTATCAAAAATATATCCAGTTCCTGCTCCAAACGAAACCACTAAAGGCAATACTATATAATATAGTGAATATTTTATTTGCGAATTAAACACTGAGAATCCAATGAAGTGATAAAATCCATTAGGAACAAAATTATCATAATCACCATAAAAAGATAAAACATTTACAAAGTGGGCTAGTAACATGATTAAAATTAACACAATAAAAGATAGTCTGTAATTTTTAGAGCTTAACAAAGATTTCAAACTAATCCTAAATAAACCATTCATTCATTAACCTCCTAAATTTCAGTACAGACACTTGTATTTATATTGAATGAACTAGACTCTATTTAAAATCTATAGTACCCTTGGCTTGAATATTTGGAGCAAAGAAGTCTGGCGTATGGCCTCTTGATCGTAATTTAGAGCCAATTATTGGCATACTATTATAATAGATATAACATATTAATCCTTCAAGGCACATGACTCTATCCGTAACAGCTTGAAAATTATTATTCACTTCTTTATCTATCCATGTAAACATTTCATGCCAATCACCTCCCATACTACTAATATAATTTGTTGCTCCCCAGTTGCTTGTACTCTTAGAACCAACTGTCAACGTAGTATCTTGTGAAAACGACGGAAGAATAATGTTGTACTGTGACGATGTTGCATAAACAGATGATACAATTAAAATCATGCTCATCAAAATGGTTACTAAGTAAATATAATTATATTTCCCTTTCTTGATTTAGCTCTCGTATTATCTATGTAGATTTTTTTATATTTATAGTATAGAACATTTACACAAAAAAAGCAAAGTATCTATTTAATAACATTACTAAAGATGTTCATACTTAGTTCTTAGAACACTATTTAATTGAAGAATAAAAAGTTTAGAATGCATCTCCATCAACTATCAGCATTTATTAAAAAACGCATAACTTTGTGCGTTCTAAATATTAAATAGATGGAGCGGATGATGGGAATCGAACCCACGTAGTCAGCTTGGAAGGCTGAAGTTCTACCATTGAACTACATCCGCAAGAACAAGGTTATTGTAAAATATTCTAGTCAATAATTCAAGTGAACCATAAAAAATATCTATACTAAAATCGAAATCCAACCCCTCGAATCGTTTCAATTACTTCAACTCCACTTGCTTCTATCAACTTTGAACGCAGACGTGATATGTGCACTGCCAGCGTATTATCATCGCCAACAAACGGATCATTCCAGATTCGTCGATACAAGAACTGTTTCGTAAAAATTTGTTTCGGGTAACTCAAAAATAATCGAAGCAGTTCAAACTCCTTTTGTGTAAGCTGAACTTCTTGATTAGAAACAGAAAATGAATGGGAAACTAAATTCATGACAAAATCATCCACTCGAATCTCTTTATCATTTGATAGCTCAAATGGATGAACATTGAGTTGGACCTTAACTAGAACTTCTTGAGCGCTTAAAGGAATCCCAATAAAGTCTCTCACGCCATTCTTTAACATAAATAGAGACGATTCAATCTCCTCTCGCAGTAACAGGACAAGAATCATCACGTCGGATTGTTGATGAATTGCTTCAACTAATTCATCACAAAGAACTTTCGACAATGCACCATCAATTAAAACTCCATGATATTGACTCTCACCAAAAACAGTCAATGCTTCACTCGAATTGAAACATTGTTCAACTTCATAATCCTTCTCTAAAAGTTCTTTAAGCATATTATTTTTTGAAACATCCTCGTCAACAATCAAAAGCCGACAACTCATAGCACTTGAAATCCTGCTTTCTCTATTGCCAGTCGTGCAATTCGAACCATATCACTAGAACCATCCATTAATACAAGAACTGATTCTTCCAATTTAATACGGTAATCCAACCGTGTTTCTCTTAACACTTCATCCAAGCGATCGACATCCTCTTGGCTTTTTAACGTCATTATATTTAGAATTCTTTTCATTTGACCACCCTCTTTATCATACAACAAAAAAGGACTATTACACAACAGTCCTCAAAACACTTATTTTTCCACTGTATAGCCAGCTTTTACAATTGCTTCAATAGCCACAGATTCATCACCATTAAACGAAACACTTTTTGAATCGAGATCTACTGTCGCAACTACTTGTGATTCATCCAACGATTTCTGAATTCGTTTAACGCAATGTTGACAACTCATATCAGGAACTTTAACTGTTTTCTCCATTATTTACTCCTTTCTTTTATCTAAACCGCTTCAGACGAAGCGCATTGGATACCACTGAAACACTACTAAAAGCCATCGCGGCCCCCGCAATCATCGGATTGAGAGAAGGACCACCAAAGATTTCAAATACACCCATCGCAAAGGGAATCCCTAAAAAGTTATAAAAGAACGCCCAAAATAGATTTTGCTTAATATTCCGCATCGTTGCTTTTGACAAACGAACCGCTTTTTCAACATCCATTAAATGATTATTCATTAAAACAATATCCGCTGATTCAATCGCTACATCCGTCCCACTTCCAATAGCAATTCCGATATCTGCTTGGACTAAAGCGACAGAATCATTAATACCATCACCAACCATTAAGACACTATGACCCTTATCTTGAAGTTCTTTCACTTTGTTCCCTTTGTCTTCTGGCAACACTTCAGCTATCACTTCATCGATACCAGCTAGCTTTGCGATGTACTTCGCTGTTTGTTCTTGATCTCCCGTAATCATCACACTTTGAATACCTTGTTTTTTTAATGCATTAATCGTTTCATTCGCATCTTCTTTAATCACATCAGCCACTGCTACAAACCCGGCTAACTCGCCATCAAGACTCATAAACATCACCGTTTGGCCAATGGCAGATAAATCAGAATACTCTTTCATCACCTGATCAATGGATACACCATTCTCTCTCATCAGTCGAGCATTACCAACCAGAATTTTTTGTTTGTTATACATTCCCTGAATACCAAAACCATGAATTGCTTCAAAATCATCAATGGATATCAAGTCTATATTTTCTGCATTGGCATTCTCAACAATCGCAAGAGCCAATGGATGTTGTGAATACTTCTCAATACTCGCGAATAGTTGTAAGAATTCACGTTGTTGCAGTTTCAACGAATGTAACTGTGTCACAATCAGAGAACCATGGGTCAACGTATTGGTTTTATCAAACAAGACTGTATCGATATGAGCAGCTTTCTCCAGTGTCTCTGCACTCTTAATAAAGATTCCTTGTTTCGCTCCTTGACCAGTACCAACCATAATTGCTGTTGGGGTCGCTAGCCCTAAAGCACATGGACACGCAATCACTAATACAGACACAAAATGCAAGAGACTTTGTTCTATATCTTTGGTCACTAGCATCCAAACGATAAAGGTCAATACCGCAATGGCCATCACCGCAGGAACAAATATTCCTGAAATTTTATCGACCAACTTTGAAATAGGAGCTTTATGAGCTTGGGCATCTTCCACTAACTTCACGATCTTCGCAAGCTTCGTATCACCTAAAATAGCAGTTGCTTGTATCGTCAAGGTTCCACTAGCATTCATCGTCCCCATAATTACTGAATCACTGATGTCTTTATCAACAGGAACACTTTCTCCAGTAATCATCGATTCATCCACAGCACTGCGACCACTAACAATCACTCCATCGACTGGAATCGAACTACCTGGTTTAACGATGATCAAATCGTTCAGTGCTATCTCATCACTATCTATTTCAATTTCAACTCCTTCTTTCAATAGAGTGGCAGTTTTTGGTTTCAAGTTCAACAATGCTTCAATTGCTTCAGAGGTTTGTCCTTTACTTTTTGCTTCTAAGTATTTCCCAAACATAATCAGCGCCAACACAACGACCGCTGATTCATAGTATAAATGATGAACTGCGTGATGATCACCCAGAATCAGCAAGACGGTATTATAAACAGAATAGATAATCGCTGCTCCGGTACCCACTGCAACTAATGAATCCATGTTTGGCGCTTTTCGAATCAAGTTCTTAATCCCTCTTGTATAGAAGTGCCTACCAAGATAAATGACCCCAACAGAAAATACTATCTGTGCTATCGCAAAGTTTATAGGATTAACATCGGGATGAATAATTTCTGGCAATGGCAAACTAAATTGACCAAGCATCGTACTCATTGCTATATACATCACGATAAACGACAAAATCAGAGCAATAATGACTTCACCCTTTTGTTTCTTTAATTTTTCTTTTTGTTCATCATATCGTGATGAAGTCATTGCTACATGGACCTTCGCTTGATAACCACTGTTTTCAATTTGTTGGATAATCTCTGGTGTCTTGACAAGACCAGGGTTAAAGATAACTTTCGCTTGATTGCTAACAAGATTAACAACTACCGAATCAACACCTACTAGTTTTAAAACATCTTTTTCTACAGTATTCACACACATTGCACAGGTCATCCCATCAACATCTAAAATAACTTCCTTCAATTCATTTATGACAGAACCATCGTATCCTGCCTCACGAACAGCATGTAGAATAGTTTCATCACTTACTGTATCTTGCATCGTGACCGTTGCTTTATTGGTCAGTAAATTCACTTCACTCAATTCAACGCCCTCTACCTTTGAGATGGCTTTTTGAACAGCACTACTGCACATCGCACAAGTCATACCCTCGATTATATATGTTTTTTCTTTCATGCACTCACCTTCTTTAACAAATCAATAACTTCATTCATTTTATTGTGTTTCAAATCCTCATCATCACTATTAAACGCTTCAAAGACACAATGTGACATATGCTGTTTAATAAGTAAATTATTAGCTTTTTTAAGCAAAGCATTGACTGCCATAATTTGATTGGATATATCCACACAATAGCGATCATCCTCAATCATCTTGATCGATGCTTCTAAATTGCCTTGTGCTATTTTCAAGAGTCTAGCAACTTCTTTCTTCTCTTTATTCATTCTTCACCTCTACCCCCCCTATGGGGGATATTGATACTTTATTACAAACACTCTATTCAGTCAACACTTTTACATAAAAAAAGAACAACCGAAATTGTTCTAATCTTCTAATAAACTATTTAAAGCAATCTCCATCATGTGAGTGAACGAGTTTTGTCTTTCTTCTGCAGTTGTTTCTGCTTTTGTTATCAGCGAATCACTAACTGTGATTAAACAGGCAGCATTTTTACCCAAGTAGCGAGCATTCGCAAACAACGCAAAACTTTCCATTTCAACCACTAGTGCTTGATGTTCATCATAAATGGTTTCAACATGACTACTATCTGCACGATAGAAAACATCTGAAGAATGAATTGTTCCTTTGAAAATATTATATCCTAGTTTTTGAGCTGATCGTTCAAGCTTCATATTAAGTTCTGCACTTGGTTTTAAGACATCTTCTTCAAAACCAAAAGCAACTTTTCCGTAACTACTTTCTGAATAAGCAGCTTCAGCCAATACGACATCATATAAATTGACTTTGGTTGTGTATGCTCCTCCTGATCCAATACGAATAATATTCTTGACGTTGTAGACCGTATACAATTCATAAGAATAAATACCGATACTAGGCATTCCCATTCCTGAACCCATGACAGTTACAGGTTTGCCTTTGTAGGTCCCAGTGTATCCAAACATGTTACGGACTGTGTTAATTTGAACTGGATTTTCTAAAAACGTTTCAGCAATAAATTTGGCACGAAGTGGATCACCAGGCATTAAAACAGTTTCAGCGATTTGATTTACTTGTGCAGAAATATGTGGTGTACTCATTATCATTACCTTTCCTTTCTTTATTATTCTATCATAATTGTCTCTTAATCGAAATCAGAAACACCCTTTTTAATACTCTGTAGTGCCCGACGAATTTCTATCTCACTATTCTTTATCGACAATTCAGGTAGATCATTTAAACTAAAATATTTTGTTTCTGTTACTTCGTGGGAAAAGTTATTGTCTCCATCAATAATCTCACCAAAAAAATAGATAACATACTCACTAATTAGTGACTGCATTTTGGGTTTGTACTTGTCTCTAAAAAACACCCCTAATAATTTGTGAATTGCCACATTGTAACCAGTCTCTTGTAAACATTCTTCAATAGCCGTTTGTTTTGGACTATCAAAGACATCGCACCAACCTCCTGGTAGAGAATACTTACCATCCGCGGCCTCTTTGACCATTAGGAATTTTCCCTTTTCGTTCAATAAGAGTACTCGAACACTGATGCTTGGAGTCGGGTAGAGATCGCGTTCATAAAAATCGGTTTCTAAGGGTTGCTCAACCACTTGATTAATCATCTCTGTACTGAGTTCCATCAGTTCTTGGTAGTTCTCAAGGGCATAAGGATCACTGCTGTATTTTAATCCGATTTTGGAAATTGCGTGGACTCGCATTATAAATTGTTCAATTGTCATTTTTATCTCCTCAGTTTTATTATAACACTCAATTAAAAAAAGTTATTACTGGCTATCATCTAACATTTTTGTAAGAAATAGAAGATTTTGAAGATTTTTAAGAGAATGTGATATAATCAACTTATGAAAGGAGTACTTATGTTTACATGGATCGACGGTAACGTGAACACACTAATCGCAACCCTTAATCCAAACAGTATTATCCTCAATCAAAAAGCTGCTTCATATTTCTGCGATGTGCGCTTTGTAAGTGTAGGATTGGATTCAGAGAAAAACTTAGTGGCAATTCACCCTGTTACAAAACAGGAATTAGATTTATCAATCTTTACCCCTCAACAGCTTCATAAAATTTCGATTGGTAATGGGTATGCGAAAGTCTCCAATACAAGTTTAAATACTATGATTGCTAATCAGATTAATAGAGAACTTAATAATGTGAAGTTTAACTGTTATTTTGATGAAAAAAGTAAACACTTGATCATTGACTTGAATCAAGAAGTCAAAAAGGAGAATTAATATGGACATGCCATGGATTTGGTTTATTATCGCTATTGCTTGTATTTTATTTGAAATGATTACTCCATCTACTTTATTGACCATTTTCTTCTCATTTGGAGCTTTATTTGCTTTATTAACCTCTTTCTTTATCGATAACGTTTTACTACAAACCGTTGTCTTTCTGATTGTTTCTTTTGCCAGTTTATTAAGTATGAGACCCTTCTTTAGCGCAATGTTGCGTGGAGAAACAGTTTCTACGAATACTGATCGAATCATTGGCACACAATTTACTTTAGAAGATGATTTAGTGAAAGATAAGTGGTATCAACAACGTGTCAACAACAATACTTGGAGTATTGTTTCATCAACTAACAAAGAAATCTCAAAAGGTACACTGGTTGAAGTCATCAGTATTGATGGAGTCAAGCTTGTTGTCAAAGAGATAAAGGAGAAAGAATAGTATGAATTTATTTTTAACGATGGTAGTTCAAGATATTTTACCAATCATTGCTTTAGCAATCGGCTTATTGATTGTCTTATTCGTCATCTTCTACTGTATTCGCATCGTTTCTCAATCCGATGCCTATGTCATAGAACGTTTAGGAGCCTATAACCGAACACTCGAAAAAGGACTTCATTTCATCCTTCCTTTTGTTGAAAGAGTTTCCAACCGAGTCACTTTAAAAGAAATAGTCAAAGACTTTGCACCCCAACCAGTTATTACAAAAGATAACGTTACGATGCAAATCGATACGGTAGTCTATTTTTCAATCACAGATGCCAAGCTCTATACTTATGGGATTCATAATCCAATCAATGCCATTGAAAACTTAACAGCTACAACGTTAAGAAACATCATTGGGGATCTTGAGTTGGATCAAACTCTAACATCAAGAGACATCATTAATACAAAAATGAGAGCAATTCTTGATGAAGCGACCGATCCATGGGGAATTCGTGTGACGCGTGTTGAAGTGAAAAATATACTTCCTCCGCGCGATATCCAAGATGCGATGGAAAAACAAATGCGTGCTGAACGTGAACGACGTGAATCTATCTTAAGGGCTGAAGGTGAGAAAGCATCCGCAATCTTAGTAGCTGAAGGGCAAAAAGAAGCAGTCATCTTGAATGCTACTGCAAAAAAAGAAGCAATGATTGAAGAGGCATTAGGACAAGCTCAAGCGATGCAATTAGTATTTGATGCTCAAGCCTATGGTATCGAGAAAATTAAAGCAGCTCATCCTTCGGATGAATACCTCAAGCTTAAGAGTTATGAAACACTAGAAAAAGTGGCTGATGGAAAATCCACAAAACTCATTATTCCTTCAGACTTACAGAATCTAGCGACAACCGTCACCTCTGCTAAAGAATTCTTTACACAAGAAAATAATTAAAAAGAAACTGCGATCTCAATCTCGCAGTTTCTTTATTTACTCTTCCATGCATTTTTACGATTATTTTTCCTATGTTTAATGGCTTTAATTTCTCGATTTTTAGGCTCAATCATAAATTCAACCCCATCAAGAACATTATAACCTTTAATGCGATACCCCATTCGAGTTGTCAAGCGTTCTACAATCGATAAACCTAAACCAAATTGACCATTTGTTCCTTTTTCGTATGGTTTAAATAGTTTCTCAATCCGATCGGTTGCCATTTGTTCGCCATCGTTATAAACCTTGATACCTTCCTGTTTCACACTAATTCGAATCTGAGTTTTCGCATATCGAAACGCATTCTCCAGAAGATTTTCAATACAAATTCGCCACGATTCATCATCTCCTTGATAAATCACATCATCAATATCTGCGATTACATTTATTTCGGTACGAATTGGATACATCGCCAATATAACTTTATCGACAATCATCTTAATTTCAACTGGGTTTAGAACCACCGGCATGTCTTCTTGAGCATCAATTTGATTTAACAATAAAAGAGAATGTGCTTTTCGTTCTAAACGATCTGCATTTTCTAAAATGACATCTACACTTTTTTCTAAGGTATCATATGGATAAATTCCATCCTTAATACTTTCGGAGTATGTTTTGATGGTCGTTATGGGTGTTTTTAAATCATGAGAAATGTTATGAATCATTTCCATCTTAACTTTCTCTTGACGGCTGATTTCTTTTTCCATTTCGACGATACTTCGGCTGACATCCCCTATTTCATCTAAGCGATCAATATCGAGCTCCAGATTTCGATTTCCTTTTTCTTGATTTCTGATGTTGGTCAAATACTTAACGATTTGATTGAGCGGTTGAATAATCGAAGAAATCCAAACCAAAAAGATTAGGTAAACAACAATGATGGTCACTAGCACAATGAATAAAATCATTTGTAACAGGATTTCTCTAAAATTGAATTGATAATCTTTAGAAATAATCGTCGCAATCGACAAGTTATCATCGATGTGTTTAACTACATAAAGTTCTTTGTTGTTGCTTTCATTGAATCGATAACTCTCAATAGGCTTCGATTGGCTATCGACTTTCGACACCAAAATGTTTAGTTTTTCAATTGTTAATTCTTGTGGTTTACTAATAAGAGGCTTTTCTTTGGTTTTATCAAAGATGACATGAGTCACTAGAGGATCTTGGTAATCAAACAAGAGTTCAGTGTCTTCTTGTAGTTTTGAGTACCGATAGACCAACTGGTTTTGACTTCGATCAATTAGCTTTAGCATCTCACTATTGACAAAACTATCGATGTACGTTTGTAATATAAAATAACTCAACAACAACAACACTAAAGAAATCGTTATGATTATTCCGATTAATTGCTGCGTAAGATTGAGACTTTTAATTGAATTTCTTAATTTTTTATACATTATCCTAACCGGTATCCATAACCATAGATGGTATGAATATTTAGCTCTGGCATCTTCTTGCGTAGACGTCTTAAGGTATCATCCACAACTCGATCGCTACCAAAGTAATCGTTTCCCCACACTTCATTTAAGATATATTCCCGATCAAAAGCAACACCTTGTTTTCTCGCAAACATCATAAGTAGCTCAAACTCTTTTGTTGTTAGTTCGATTTCATCTCCATTTGTATATACTTTTCTTTGAATTTCATCGATGACATAACCATCCACTTCCATCTTATTTTGCCCTAAATTATAAACTCGTTTCATCAGGTTGTTAACACGAATCACCATTTCTTTTGGCAGAAAAGGTTTCGCAATATAATCATCGCTACCTTTTTCAAGACCAACAAGTCGGTCCAATTCGTGAACACGTGCGGACATAAAAATTACAGGAACACTGGAATTTCTTAACTTAATTTGATCGATTAAATCAAAACCACTTTTTTCCCCCAGCATAATATCTAAAATCCATAAACTAACATCATCTCTTTCGATATCTGCCATTGCTGATTCGTAGGTTAGGTACGAGCGAACTTCATACCCATCAGCTTCTAAGTACGATTTCACTAAATCATTTAATTGTTTTTCATCTTCAACAATTCCGATGACTGGTTTCATTTTGCCTATCCTTTCTGTTAATTAATATCCTCTTTGAACAATGTAATCAATTACTTCATCAACAATGCTGTCGCACGTCACTTGGTCTTTAGCTTCGACCATGACACGAATTAGTGGTTCAGTCCCTGATGGTCTAACAAGTATTCGTCCATCTTTGTTTAAGCGAGTCTCAACCTCAGCAATGAATTGATTAATACTAGCATCCTCTAGAACATTTTGTTTATCCTTAACCTTTAAATTCTTAAGAGTTTGTGGATAAATAACAAGTCCATTGGTTAACTCTTTGAGGCTCTTGTTTTCATGAACCATAATCTCGACGAGTTTAAGAGCTGTAAGAACACCATCTCCCGTATGCGCAATGTCTTTGAAAATAATATGACCAGATTGTTCTCCACCAATCACACCATCTTCTTGACCTAAAACTTCAAACACATATTTATCCCCTACTTGGGTCGAACGATAATCGATTCCTTCTCTTTCAAGTGCTCTGAATAAACCTAAGTTTGCCATGACAGTTGTGACTACTAAGTTATTTTTAAGTTTGTTATTCTTCTTCAAATACTTACCAACAAGATACAAAACATCATCCCCTGTTACAAGTTCACCTAGATGATTGACACCGATACAACGATCCGCATCCCCATCAAAAGCAAAACCTGCATCCGCTTTTAACTCTAATACTTTTTCGATTAGTTGCTCTGGATGTGTGGACCCACATTTTGTATTGATGTTGTAACCATCCGGTTGATCATTCATGACAACAACTTCCCCACCAAAGAGTTCAAAAGCTTTCTTAGCT
>JAAYEW010000034.1 GCA_012728555.1 Erysipelothrix sp. | reverse complement strand
ACATTCATCGTTGTAACTCGATCATCTAGATATTCAATCAATTTTGTTTGGTTAGGTGTATAAGTTAAGTAACCGATAAAAAGGAAATTTAATTCTGAATCCCCCACAAATACTAAACGATTATCCTCATTATCTACTAAATAAGATATTGTTATCCTTTCTAACCTGAAGTTGAAATTTCAGGATTTGATAAATTAAATGGTAATCTACACATGCAATTATTTTTATAGTTTAACTTTGGCGAAAGGTACTGTGTGGTATTTTATGTTGAAATCGTCATACGAGTAATAGATTTAATATTTATAACAAAGTAGATACGATAAACTCACAAGATGAAGAAACTTGAAAAAACGAAACATTTTATTAATTTAAATTCCATTTTAGTGAAATTTCATAATGTTTCTGGTCTTCGATTCAACAAAGAAGGACTGATGTTTTATCGTAAATTCTCTAAGGCTTTTTAAAAAATACGGAAATTAACTTGGATTAATAATTTTATAAAGATACTATATTAATAGTATCTATCATTAATTATTACTTGTTATTATAATGATAACACAACTTTGATACAAATAGAACAATAGATTATGAATGATTTTTATTTTTTGTAGAGTTACAATTGATGTGAGACTTCCCTAATAGCTAAAAGCGATGAGTCCAAGTAGAATAAAGTTATTAACAAACATTCGAAAGGAATCATCGCATGAATACTATAACAAAAACTCAACGCTATTTACCACTTGATTTATCTACCAAATACAATGCTTGTAAACTTTATGCCACCAATCAATACAAGATAAGCTTTATCACTCGTCGTTATAAGATTTCAAAGTCTTCTTTAATGAGGTGGATGAAACGATTTGATGAAACCAAAGAGTCACTGATGGATCGCTCACACATACCACTAACACCCCACCCAAACGCTCATAATGAAGAAGAAATTCAATGGATTAACAATTATCTACGACGATCTTTTGATCTCTCCATGATTGAACTTTATACAAAACTGAGGCTTAATCAAGGATATACACGCCATCCTGCTTCTCTGTTTAGATTTCTAAGAAAACAAGGTTTCTACAAACAACTTGAAACTAAAAAGAAAGTCTATGTCCCTCAACCCTACGAGACAGCTTCAACACTGGGAGCGAAATGGCAGCTTGATGTAAAGTTTGTCCCTAAACACTGTCAAGCTGAAAGTCTGTTAACGGGCGAAAAATTCTACCAGTATATCGTCCTTGATGAAGCGAGTCGCGAACGCTTTATCGACCACTATGACCAATACAATTCAACAGTGACCTGTGATTCTATCCAACGTGCGATTCTTTACTTCAACTATCAACCTAAGATTATTCAAACAGCTAACGGACAAGAATTTACTCATTTAACCCAAACTTCTAGAATTCATCCAATGGACTTACTTTGCCAAGAACTTGGCATTCAACATCAGCTCATTCGACCCAGAACTCCACGTCATAACGGTAAGGTTGAACGAAGTCATCGCTCTGACAATGAACGTTTTTATTCAAAACTAAAATTCTATTGATTACAAGATCTAATAGAGCAAGCTAATAATAGAGCAAGCTAAACGATATCTCTATCGCTCAAATCGAACCGTCATGGTCACGCTTGGTTATCAATCACCAATAGAATAGAGAGCTGAACTTGAACTTCAATTCTCTTAACAATATTCTTCTTGAACTTAAACTTTATGGTCTCACATCATTTACAAGTGTGCACCGATAATCAGGACAGCTTGCTTTAAATGATTGACTTTGTTTGAATTGTTTCATTCAATTATAAGTTGATGTTGATCTTCGATTATATTCCTCAGTAATTACATTTGCTAATTCACATTTAGATAAAGTTGAACCATCTGATGTTTAAACTCTTGTGTAAATGTTCCTTATTTTCTTCTTTCCATAGTTAGTCTATTATAATTGTGAGACTATTAATCTGTATGTCTACCAAAGAGTCGGCCATCTAGACCTTCTCTCAAAGTGATTACTCTTGAATGACTTAGTATCAATGAATGATTTCATCTCTATCCTAGAAGCACAACGTTGTAACAAAGAGTGAGTTGATTGATGTACTAATCTTTGAAACATGAAAATGTTTATTAAATTTAATACGCTATCTTGTAATGAATGGTACTATGTAGTACAATGTACCAAAGGAGGAAAAGATGAATAGCCAGCTTAAAAAAGGAGTCATAGAAACCTGTGTATTAGCGCTCTTAGAAACTAAAGATTACTATGGGTATGAACTCGTAGAGACTATTTCCAAGTATGTAGAAATATCCGAAGGCACCATCTATCCATTACTGCGTCGACTAAAGGATACTCAAATTGTCGATACGTATCTAGTAGAATCCCAAAGTGGACCACCCCGTAAATATTATCAACTAACATCCAAAGGAAAATTAGAAGCTAAACAACAAGTTCGAGAATACATTCAATTCTCAAAAGGAGTATTTCAATTAATAGAAGAGGGACAACATGAATAAGAAAGAATTTTTAGGTAGCTTACGAAAAAAACTAGAAAATTTACCATCACATCTAGTTGAAGACATT
>JAAYEW010000033.1 GCA_012728555.1 Erysipelothrix sp. | reverse complement strand
GTTCGTCATGATCAAAAAGTAATTGTTGATGAAGTTGTTTATAAAGACACCCATTCGCTTGTAAAGCTGTTGTCGTTTATTTTGACTCAAGATCCTAAGATTGAAGTGCGGATGACGGCTGTGGATAATTTATCCAAGATTATCGAAAAAGCATTTCCAATACGAGAGAAAAACCTAATGGTGAAGCTCAATGATTATAATTTATTTGAGCGCTTGTTTCATGTCAAAGTCAGTACTGCAAGTTCTGCTATGAAGGTGTTTAGTCGTCCTCTGTTTAATGGGGAATCCTACTAAATAAATCGATGCTTAGGTTTTCAGAGTGGTGAATTCATTGACAAAGTCAATGAGGATGGTATAATTAGTATGTCAAATTTAAGGAGGAAATAAAATGACTGTAAAAGTTGCAATTAATGGTTTTGGACGTATTGGACGTCTAGCATTTAGACAAATGTTTGGTGCTGAAGGTTATGATATCGTAGCAATCAATGACTTAACTTCTCCAAAGATGTTAGCTCATTTATTAAAGTATGATTCTGCTCAAGGGCCTTATAAACTCGCTGATAAAGTAACGCATAGTGACAATTCAATCACTGTTGATGGTGAAGAAATCATGATTTATGCTGAAGCTGACGCAAGTAAATTACCTTGGGGTGAACTCGGTGTCGATGTTGTATTAGAATGTACAGGTTTCTATACATCTAAAGCTAAGGCACAAGCTCACGTTGATGCAGGTGCTAAGAAAGTTGTTATTTCTGCTCCAGCTGGAAATGATTTACCAACGGTTGTATTTGGTGTCAATGAAGGTATCTTAACTGCAGAAGACAAGATTATCTCTGCTGCTTCTTGTACAACGAACTGTTTAGCTCCAATGGCTAATGCTCTTAATAAATTAGCTCCAATCGAAAGTGGAATCATGAGTACAATTCATGCTTATACTGGCGATCAATTAACGCTTGATGGACCTCACCGTAAGGGTGACTTACGTAGAGCACGTGCAGCTGCTGTCAACATTGTTCCTAACTCAACTGGTGCAGCAAAGGCAATTGGATTAGTTATTCCTGAACTAAATGGAAAATTAATTGGGTCTGCTCAACGTGTTCCAGTACCTACTGGATCAACAACAATTTTAGTAGCGGTTGTTGAAGGTGAAATTACTGTTGAAGATGTTAACAACAAGATGAAAGAAATGGCTGATGATTCATTCGGATACAATGTTGATCAAATCGTTTCAAGTGATATCATTGGTTCAACTTATGGTTCTGTCTTTGATTCAACACAAACAATGGTTCATGCATTAGGAAATGGTAAGACTCATGTCCAAGTTGTTGCTTGGTATGACAATGAAAACTCTTATACATCTCAAATGGTTAGAACTATTAAGTATTTAAACGAATTAAAATAATTTAATTAATAATTTTAAATAACTCATGGTTTCTTAAATCGTGAGTTTTTTTAGGTGTTCACCAACAATGAACACCTTTTTTTATGGTTAGATATGGTATAATTTATAGGAATTAGGAGTCAATATGAAACTATTTAATACAAAAAGTAATCAACTAGAGGATTTTGTACCAATTAATCCCAATAGAGTCATGATGTATGTCTGTGGACCCACTGTTTACAATCACGCACATATTGGAAATGCACGACCGATTGTTGTTTTTGATACGCTAAAAAAGACTTTAGAAGCAAAAGGGTATGAGGTTCATTATGTGTCAAACTTTACAGATATTGATGACAAAATCATTCAGAAAGCTTTTGATGAAACAAAAAATGAACAAGAGATAGCCAATCGTTACATCCAAGCCTATAGAGAAGTTAGAAGGGCGTTGCATGCCCAAGAACCGGATGCCACACCACAAGTTACACAGAATATTGATGCGATTATCGAATTTATTCAACTGTTAATGGATAAAGGATATGCTTATCAAGTAGGGGATAATGTGTACTTCAGAGTTACGAGTGTCTCTGATTATGGAAGTTTGTCACATCAGAACTTAGAGATGTTACAAGCTTGAAGCCGCATTGAATACAACAGTGAAAAAGAAAATCCATTTGATTTTGTGT
>JAAYEW010000032.1 GCA_012728555.1 Erysipelothrix sp. | reverse complement strand
GTGGTACACGTAATCCCCACCGGTTTATTCAACAAGATATAGACACTCTTCTGTTTTTGAGTAAGAGGCTCCCCCCTCACCAAAATCACATCCGACTCACTCACCTGTTGACCCATGGTCGCCAAGATTCCATTCACCGTGACTTTACCATCGGTGATTAACTGATCTGCCTCACGTCTAGAGCAGAGTCCCGTTGCACTAATAAAGCCATTAATCCTCACGAGAAACCCTCTCAATAAGCTCTACCTTCTCCAGTCGATTCATCAGTCGATAGTATTCTTTAAACGTTCTCAGTGGATACAGCGGCAAAATATGCTGATTAAAATAAGTAAAATCAATCAAACTCTTTTTAGTCAGCGAACAATCATGAATCGTCTTCTCATGAACAATCTTAAACCCCGCCATCAAATCCACCGACACCGAATTAATTCGATACGTCTCATACACCACCGTTTGAAACTGATCACTGTAGGTTGTTAGCTGTTTAGTACCAAGAGATTCCAGAATGCTTTGTGCAATTGGTGCATGCTCCACAGAAACAAACACATCAATGTCCTCAAAGTCACTCACAATCCCATTCAAGTACAACATCAACGAACCACCCACCGCCCACACAAGGTGTTCTTCATTAAAACGCTTCGCAATTTCCAATAAAACTTCTCTTTTTTTAGTTTCCATAGCTCTATTGTAACAAAAAAGGATTCAAATAGAACCCCCATTATTTATTATTCACTCAATTCCCGCTGACGAATCACACCATCAATAATCTCAAACACCTTATCACAATACGCCAACATCCGCTCATCATGAGTCACCATAATCGTTGCTTTTTTCTGTTCCTTGGTTTCCTTCGCCAACAATTTCACCACTTCAAACGCCCGATTAGTATCCAAACTCGCCGTTGGCTCATCCGCAAAAATCACCGAAGGTTGATGATACAATGCCTTCGCAATCGCACAGCGCTGACGCTCACCACCAGAAAGTTCATTAGGATACTTATTCTTCAGTTTCTCAACATCCAACTTACTAAACAGTTCATCCATCCACGACTGATTCACCTTCGACTTCGTAATCTTATTATACAACACCATTTGTTCTTGAATCGTCAAAAACGGAATCAAGTTAGACGCCTGCAAAATAAACCCAATATTCTCAAGTCGAATCTTCGACTTCTCTTTCACATCCAACTCACTAAACGGCTTCCCATTCAACAGCACACGACCCGTCGTCGGCTTTTGAAGGCCCCCCAAGATCGTTAAAAACGTCGACTTCCCAGAACCCGAAGGACCCACAATTCCAATCAGTTCCCCCTCATAGGCTGTAAAATTGGTCTCTTTCAGAGCACTAATGACATTATCTGCTTGCAGAAAGTCCTTAGTCACCCCCGTCATTTCAATTAACTTTTTCATCCTAACCTCCAATCGCCTTTAATGGATCAATCTTCAAGACAGCACTCACAGAGAACAAGCCCCCAAACAAAGCAAAGACAAAAAAGGCCAACGTAATAATTGCATAAAAGAGATAATTGGTCGCAAACGGAATCACACTCCCCAAAAAGAAACCTGTCACAGCCGTTAAACTCAAACCAATCACAATACCAATCGCCACCAATAAAAACGTCTGAACAATCACCGAACCCCCAATGTATTTATTAGAAATTCCCTGCGCCTTCATCACCCCAAACATACTGGTCTTCTGAATCGTCAACACATAAATAAAAATTCCCAACACAAACGCCGAAATAATAATCAAGAAAATAATCATGACCGAAAACGTCAATACTTGTGCCGTATACCCCGGTAATGTCGCAATAAAATCATCCGTCGTGTACGTCACCAAGTTCTCCTCTAAATCCGTTGTTTCCCCACGAACAATCACCCCACTAAACAAATCCGGCGTGTTCTGTGCTCCATACCGATACTGTTGCCAGGTACTCAAGTTCATAAAAATCACCGGAGCCGTTTGGTAGGTTGTTTTATTAGAGAAGCCAATAATTTCATAGAGCTCATCACTTCCCGTCACCTTAAACTTATCCCCCACTTCATAACCCTCTTTTTGAAGCTCATCATCCACAATCACTTGGTTATCCTTCAGTGTCAAGGGCTCATCCGTCTTTGGCTTCAGAAAACTATTATCCTCAATTCCAAAGAAATAGACATCCAAGCGAGACTTTAAAACATCCACTGCATCTGGATTACTAATCACCGCAGGAAACAAACCAAGCTTTGATTTCTCACCATTCACCCTCACATTATCAAAATCCTCTTGAACCATATACGACATCATCAAATTATCATTAGCATCAAGGGTTAAAACAACCTCATCAGAATCCCATTGATTGATCGCATTCGTATACGAAGAAGCCAACCCATTCGCAAGAGAGGTCAAGAAATACACTAAATAACTAATCAGGACAATGACCGTAATGATTAAAGCAAACTTCATTTTTGAGTATTTTAACTCTTTAAATGCTAAAAACATACCGCATCCCCCCTATTGGTTATTCTTCTTCAGCAGCC
>JAAYEW010000031.1 GCA_012728555.1 Erysipelothrix sp. | reverse complement strand
TCCACATCTGACACTAAATAAGTCAAAGTCTTGTAGTTTGAATCCGTTGTCGTCGAGCCAGTTCTCAATGAGTTATTTTCGATATTCTTTTTGTACATCAATACTTTTAAATTGATTGAGAGTTTCTTTTGGATGCCTAATTGTTGTTTCTTTGACTAGGTCAGTGTTGTTGAAGACTCCTACTTTGGATGAGGTAGAACCAAAATTGAGGGTTAATAGTTGATAGACCATGCTTTTTCCTTTCTTAATCATTCATTTGTTGATTCCATTATACCTGTTTAGTTGTTGAAATTGAGTGTTGATTATCACAAAAAAAGTGTACCATTATTAGATACACTGATTGATTAAACAAATAGATAAGTAATGAGAGCTGCTACAATAAAACATACCGCAAACAAGCCGGGTACATAGGCTTTGGTGTATTGTGGAGAAAACTTTTCGACGTAGCTTTCTTGTGGATTTTGTGGGTTGTAATGAACGACTTGAGTCGATGTTCTAGGAAATAGTGCCTCAATTGATTTGAGTGCTTGTTTTGAGTTTCGGATGCGAAGCACATCCTTGTCAGTAAGTTGTGCTTTATTTTCCTTAACATCGTGATCACTTGTAAACTCATGACCCGCAAAAACACGGTGTTGATAGTAGTCAGTATTATTGACACTATATTTAACGATTGGAACTTTATAATCTCCAAGCTCTTTCTTGTAATCGACAACTCGACCGATAACAGTAGCGGTTGCTCGCTCGATTTTTTGTTTTGCTTTGACATACAAATAGACGGCTAAGACTAACAAAACAATCGCAATAACACATAATACAATGACAAAAATATCTTTGGTTGACATAATTCTTCCCCTTCTTACATTGTTTCTATTTTATCATTGTCACTAAAGAATAACAAGAATGTTTGTAAGCTCTTGCGGTTACAAAAAAGATAAAACAGTCTGTCTTATCTTTTTTGTTTCTGAATAATCTCTAAATCACTTTGTAGTTTTTCTAATTTAGCAGGTAAATCCTGTGCACTCTTTGCTAAGGGTAAAGCCGCTTTTAGCAGTTTGATTGCATTGAAAATCATCATTACAAATACAATCACAACTAATACAATCGATGAGTATAGTAAATAAGTTCCAAATTGTTCCATAAGTATCTCCTATAGTGATTATACCATTATTTCTTGTTTAGAGACAAATTCCGGTCTCTAAATCGCACATTAAGTTCATTTTTAGTTGAATAAAATAACTATTGTTGACAATCTCTTTGGTGACTTTTTGATCAGTGATTAATGCATCAACAAATTCATCCACTGACCCATCACTAGTAAAACCAAGTGCTACTCGAACTTCTTCTTTTACTAAACGAGGTGTTTTATCAAATAATGGCAGAAGAGTAGTAAAATCTTTTTACACTTCTGTTTCTTTGATTAGTCCATCACTTAAGTAATTAATGACTTGTTTAAAACTATCGAGTGTTTGGTAACCTCTTAGCATGACTTGTCTTTCTGTGTTGACTCTAACAATGAATGTTGGAAATACAATAACTCCACTCCCTTTGGTATTGGCTAACTCTTCATTGTAGACATTGCTTGCTTCTTCGCTATTGAGTGCACGGATAAATGCTACAACATCGATTCCTACTTCACTAGCAAGTTCAATGAGAACTTCTGGATGACTGATGAGTTTAGTTTCTGAGATGGCTGCTTCCCTAATTCTTCTTAGGTACTTGTCTGCTTTCTTTTTATCGACCATTTGAGCTGCTTAATAGGCAATTTTTTGGTTAAATGTGTGTGGATACTCTTGACTGAATAGATTGAACCCATCGACCTTTACGGGCATCTTGTGTCTTTCAGCACCTTCTAACCAGTGGTTGGATACCCAGGCGTTGGCTTGATCAACATTGTTATCTGTACTCATTTGCTTGATGCTTCGAACGAATCCTGCTTGTATATATATCTGAATTCAATCGTGTCTGGATAGTGTGTTTCTAGGCTTCTAAAAACTGGTTCACTGGCCTAACACTAACTGCAGACTGGATCTGTGAGACTTGTTATGGTTATCTTCATGTCTTCACCTCTTTCAGACTGTATCAAGAATATGGTAAGAATACAAAAAATGACTCATGGATAGCTTCGGTTTATGACAGCTAAATGTAGTGATATGTATGATTGAAATCTAAAACATATTAGCAAAAGAATTAGTGTTATGTCATAATAAACTAATATGAATTTTGATAGCATTCATATGATTATAGCTATCTTTACAAAAAAATGTTACTATAGAATCAATAATTTCTGAAAGGATTACATGAACAATAAATCACTATTAGATGACATCACAAACGCGGTCTATACATCCGTTATTGATAGAGAGCACATATCAAATCAAGAGTATCAACCATCGTTGATTTATAATGATTACAAAAAAGGATATAGTGTCTTATCGAATATTGAAAGAGAACTCAAAAATTCTATAGAGTTCTGGTTTTCTGTTGCTTTTGTGACAAAAGATGGAATTGCATGTTTGAAACAAATCTTAAAAGAACTCGAAGATGATGATATAAAAGGTCGAATATTAACTACGAATTATCTCAATTTTAATGATCCCCTTGCATTGGAAGAACTACTAAGTTACAAAAATATAGAAGTAAAAATCTTTGAGGGTAGTTTCCACACAAAGGGATATTTGTTTAAGAAGGAAAACAGTATTACATTCATTTCGGGTAGTTCCAATCTCACTCAGACAGCTTTAAAGAATAATAAAGAATGGAATATTAGAATATCAAGTTTACAAAATGGAAAACTCGTCAATGATGCTATTAATGAGTTCAATTCAATGTGGAACTCTTCCAATACCACTGTTCTCTCTCAATCTTGGATTGATGACTATCGACCAGACTATGAAATATTTAAAGTAAAACAGTTTAACAACTCATTAATATCAAGAAAGATACTTTTACCCAATAGAATGCAGATAGATGCTCTAAAAGCACTAGAAGATTTACGAAGTCAAAATATAGATAAAGGAATATTAATTTCATCAACTGGAACAGGAAAGACCTATCTTTCAGCTTTTGATGCTCGCAACTTTAAACCTAAAAAATTTCTATTTGTTGTACATAGAGAACAGATTCTAAAACAAGCTGAAAAAAGCTATAAACAAGTATTAGGGAATAGTATTAAAACGGGTTTCCTGAGTGGTACACGGAAAGATTTAGATGCTGACTACTTATTTGCGACGGTGCAGAGTTTATCCAAAGATACTTTTTTAGATAACTTTTCTAAAGATTATTTTGACATGATTGTTTATGATGAAGTACACAAATCGGGATCTTCAACATACGAAAAAGTTATCAATCACTTCAAACCTAAGTTTATGTTAGGAATGAGTGCGACCCCGGAAAGAACAGATGGTAAAGATATTTTTTCACTGTTCGATTATAATATCGCTTACGAAATTCGTTTGCTCGAAGCAATGGAAGCAGATTTATTATGCCCTTTTCATTATTTTGGGATTACCGATATCGAGATCAATGGTGAAGTTGTTGATGAAACAATTAGTTTTAATAATCTTGTAAGTGATGATCGTGTCAACTATATTATTGAAAAAGCAAATTATTATGGATTTTCTGGTAACAAAGTTCATGGATTAGTTTTTTGTAGCAGAAAAGAAGAAGCACATGAATTAGCTAAGAAATTTTGTGAAAAAGGAATTCCATCAGTCGCTTTAACCGGTGAAGACTCACAAGAGAGAAGAGAATTAGTTATAAAACAAATGGAACTGGAAAAAGGACATCCTAATGCTATTGATTACATTTTCACTGTTGATATTTTCAATGAGGGCATTGATATCCAATGTGTCAATCAAATCATTATGATTCGTTCCACTCAATCATCAATTATCTTTACTCAGCAACTTGGTCGTGGTTTACGTAAATTTGATGGCAAAGACTATGTAGTTGTTTTAGACTTTATCGGAAACTATAACAACAACTACTTGATTCCGATAGCATTATCTGGAGATAGAACTTACAACAAAGATAATCTCAGAAAACATGTTCATGATGGATCCAATTTAATTCCAGGATGTTCAACCATCCACTTTGATAAGATCAGCAAAGAGAGAATTTTAAGATCAATTGACAAAGAGAACTTTAGCGAAATGACCAAAATCATGAAGGCATATACAGAACTAAAACAAAAAATAGGCAAAATTCCTACACTCAATGATTTTCATCGTTTTGGTTATATGGATGTTATGCGAATCGTAGAGAACAAAAACTTTAAATCCTACTATAACTTTCTTGTTAAAAAAGAATCAAATTATAAAGAAAGAATCAGCTTCGTAGCAGAAAATATGCTTGAGTTCGTCCAACAAAAACTAATGTATGGAAAGCGAGTTGATGAGTTAATTGTATTAAATGCAATACTTAATAATATTTCTAACGTTCTTAAATATCTTAAGTCAGAACTCTTTGTCAAGTATAATAAAGAGGTCGATTCAAATGAGATTAATAGCATTTATAAAGTGTTAACAAATCAATTTATTACCAGTAAAACAATGTTACCAAAATTCAAACATGCAATATTTATCACCAAAGATTTTTTGCCAACCCAAAATTTTATCCATGAACTAAGAAATCCAGTTTTTAAAAGAATGTTGCAGGAATCAATTATCGAAGGAATCAAACGATTCGAAGAGCAATATATAAATTGCTACAACTCAACAAACTTTGTGTTGAATCAGAAATATAATTATGAAGATGTTTGTCGTTTGTTGAATTGGCAAACAAATATGGTTGCCCTTAACATTGGTGGTTATAAGTACGATGAAATAACTAATACTTTCCCAATTTTTATTAACTATGATAAAGAAGAGGGAATAAGTGCTTCCATAAAATATCATGATCAATTTAAGTCAAACTCTCATTTGCTATGGGTAACTAAAAACAATCGAAATCTTGAATCTCCCGAAGTGAAAAAACTTTATGACAAAGATAATCCTCCACATGTATATTTATTTGTAAGAAAGAATAAAGATGATATCGGATCAAAAGAATTCTATTTTTTAGGAGAGTTATCCGTTATAGAAGAACCACATCTAACAAAATTAGCTAATGGAAGCAGCGTAGTAGAAATTCAGTTCAGATTACACAACCCTGTTAAAGACGATTTATATTCATATATTATAGGAGAGCATTAATGAAAAGTATTGAAGTAGTCGCAGCAATCATTCGAAAAGATAATCAAGTATTATCAACTCAAAGAGGTTATGGGGAGTTTCAAGGATTGTGGGAATTTCCTGGTGGTAAAATCGAGCTGGGAGAAGCTCATAAAGATGCACTTAAAAGAGAGATTCGCGAAGAATTAAGTGTTGATGTTGAGGTTGGTGATTTTCTTCATACTATAGAATATGATTATTCGAATTTTCACTTAAAGATGCATTGCTACTGGTGCTCACTTGATCAAAAAATTGAACTAACTGAACATTTATCAAGTCGATGGCTTGATAAAGATGAACTTTATGAAGTTGAATGGTTAGACGCAGATATTTCTCTAATCCCACTTATTCACGATGAATTAGAAAAAGAAACAGACAATTAGTCTGTTTTTTTAGCATACACAAAAAAGAGTTCCCTAAGGAACCCTTCTAAAGGATATGTCACTACACTCCAAGGTGAGATAGTAGAGATCGTCTTGTTCAAGCAACAAGTGAACCTCATAGTGTCCATTCTCTTTGAGGTAAATCTCACTCTCAATCAAGTACGTGAAATCTTCCTCATTAATTATCAATTCATTCTCAAGAATTACGCAATCATGAAAAATAACTTGATCATTAAACTCATCATGAGAGTATGGAAAGTCATCACGCTTAATCTTCAATATACCCTTCTTGTCAAGAACATCAAATCCAGTAATCTCAGCGAATTCATGAACTAAATTCTCAACAATAATTGAAGAGATTGTCATTTTTTCTATTTCAAGGTAATTTGAAATATCTTTTTCAAGTACACTAATCTTTTCTTCTGTTTCTTGATCAAACTTTTCAAGATCAACCTTTAACGATTCAGGAACACAACTCAAAACTAACAAGCGAGGATCCACTCTGTCAATCAAGAACTGTGGAAAATATTTTTCTAAGTTCTTTAATTGTTGATTAAAGGTTTCATCATATTCTTTGGACAAATCATCAATTTCTAAAACTTGAGGTTCTTGATCATTCATAAATTCATTCTTAAAGTCATCCAAGATTTGTTGTTTTTCCTCAACAGATAAAACCTCATTATCGCGTTCAATCATGTCAATTAATAAATCAAGACCGTTATTTCCATTCTCAAAAGACTCAATCATCTCATTAATATACTGAAGTTTATTCTCTTCAATCAATTTCTCAATAAAATGATTATTTATCATTTTATCATCAATAAACTCAAGTTCATCACTCAAAAAACGTTGATCAACTAAGTCATAATACTCTTTTGTGAACACCTTCATGCTGTTTCTTCTTTATCAATCACAACATCACTACATTCAATTGTCAAGTAACGGTAATCCTCCCCTTCACTCAACATCATATGCACTTCATAGTTGTTATTCTCAAGACGATAAAGTTCACGATAGATAAAATATACATCATCTTCATACTCTAGTTCATCTTCAATGATCTTCGCATCCTTAAAAATTACTTTGACATCTTCTTGATCATCAGTATGCATCAACATAATAAAATCAGGATCATCAACAAAGGCATCCACCACAATCGCATCGTGGAAATCAAACGATTCATAAAGCTCCATCGGAATATCCTGAGCAGCAAGTTCTTCACCTGCTTTATGATTTAAAAGCTCCATTTGTTCTTCCAATTCAGCATCACGCTTTTGTAACTCTTTATAAACACTCTTAGGAACAGTAAACAAAGCTAAAAATTCCACTCTGACAGCATCAAGAACAAAGCTTGGATAAAATTCATCAACTGCATCCAGCATCAGATTATAATCTTCTCTAAAGTACTGACGAGAAAGCTCTTCATCAAACTCACCTCGCCCTAAATAATCCATCATGTCTTGATCATACTGCCTTTTCACTTGATTTAGATACATATCTTTTTCTTCAAGAGAAATTTCACTGGAATCATACATTTCGTTAATCAAATTAATCTCAAAATCTAAATTTGGCATCGTATCAAAAACTTCTCTATCTTCAATAACTCGCTCATCTTCCAGAGCCTGAATATAGTCTAAAACATCTTGATCACTATACTCTTTGTCTTCAATGACCCTTAGTCCCTGTGATACATCCATTTGAGAAAGCAAACCCTGCCATTCTTTAGTATAATGTTTCATTATCGTATCCTCCAACATTATTATTCTTTCTTTTCTTAAATCAATCCTAACACAATTCATATAGGAATCATATTAAAGTTCACTCATCCACGCAGTTTTTTCGACACACTATGATTAATCAAACCATTAAAACCATCCATCACAATAATCTTAAACAAGACACTCAATCGTTTTTTATCAATCGCCCTATTTTTAAACACCTCTTGATACATTGACAGCATCCCCGTCACAGTATAATTGGCAATAAAAACGGCAGAATCTCTATCCACAAGGCCTGAATCTTCAAGATACGACCTCAATCGAATCATGAACGATTCACCAATCTTATCCACTAAACGAAAACTGTGTTTATTTAAAATCAACTGCGAATAAAATTCATAATTCTCTTCAACAATGTGATTCAACCCACTAAAAAAGATTTCAGGATTCGCCAACAAATCATCCACATTGTATTTACTCAAAAATTGTTCAAAGGCTAAAACCATAGCCCCTTCTATTTCTTCAATCAACTCGTAAATATTCATATAATGATTATAAAATGTCTTCCGATTAATATTCGCCACATTACAAATATCGGTAATCGTAATCTGCGAAACATCCAATTGATCCAACAACTCAATAAACGCTTGGCGAATCGCCAATTTTGTCCTTAAAACTCTACGATCTTGTTTCATACACCCATCCATTCTACATAATCAACAAATTATAGTAAACTTGTCCATCAATTTTATTACTCAGATGTATTATAATATACACATGAGTAACATTCAATTTTCGAAAGGAATAACATATGAAAAAACCAATCGCAGTATGGGTCTGTAGTAATTCAGCAATCGACTACATTACCCACTCCCCAGATATTCAAGTCTTACGCTCAACCATTAACTTCCAATCCTCACCAGAAGTCTACAACGATTACATCGATATGGACTCTGATACATTCTATAAACATTTAGAAGAATTTCCGGATGATATCCCAAAAACTGCTTACATTTCTATTGGAAAAGTCGAAGAACTCGTCGAAGAAGCAATTAGCAAGGGCATTAAAGATGTCATTGTCATTTTAATCTCTTCTGATTTAAGTGGACTCTACAACTTCTTTGAACACTACGCCACTCAAGTCAAAGACAGAGGCATCAATCTGCACCCATTCGACTCAAAAACACTTGTCTTTGGTGAAACCTTTATGGCCATCACCGCAACCAACATGATTGAACTTGGATGTGATGTTTCAGAAATTCTAGAAGTTCTACAAGTCATTAAAGAAAACAACACTATCACCTTTGCGGTCGACTCACTAAAATACTTAGTCGTCAACGGAAGACTCTCCAAATCATCTGCCATGGTCGGCAATCTACTCAAGATGAAACCACTCTTAGAACTTAACGATGGAAAAGTGGTCGCACTAGAGAGAATCCGAACAACAAAAATGGCCATTAACAAAATGATAGAACACTACTTTCAACAGACTGAAAATAAGAATATCTTCACCTATATTACCCATGCTATTAATCTAGAAGAAGCAACCCGTATCAAACAAATCATTCTGGATAAATACCCAGACCGTCAAGTTGTCATTTGTCCCCTCTCACCAGTCGTAGGAGCTCATGCTGGACCAAAAGCCATCGGTATTGGAACCATTGACATTACCAAGCTATCTCGCTTCAACCAAGACTATTTCAAAATCAAAGAATAAACTAGTGGATATCTCAAGATATCCTTTTTTAAACCACCAAATATACACTTCAAACATCTTAGAGTATGATAAAATACAAACAACAGGAGGACCCAACCATGAACAACTTTCGACTCGCAACCGCCAGATCAAACGATTCTCGAATTCACCAAAAAATTGATTCCTTACTACAACAAGAAAATATTAAAAAAGATAAAAATCTAGACTATACTTGTTACATGATCAATGATAACTATGACGTCGTCGCCACAGGAAGTCTGTTTGGTAATACTCTACGCTGTTTAGCAGTCAGCAGTCAGTATCAAGGAGAAGGACTCCTCAACCAAATTGTCACACACCTAATATCCACACAATATGAACGAGGAAATACGCATCTTTTTGTCTACACAAAAATTGACTCTGCAAAATTCTTTGAAAGTTTAGGCTTCTATACGATCACCAAAGTTGACGAGCAACTCGTCTTTATGGAAAACAAAAGAACCGGTTTTAGTGATTATCTTTTTCAACTCAAACAAGAAACACCCATTCAATACCTTAAGAATAAAAAACGCAACGCTGCCATCGTCATGAACGCCAACCCCTTCACATTAGGACATCTGTACCTACTCGAAACGGCCAGTAAAGCCAATGATTGTCTACACCTCTTTATTGTCAGTGAAGACTCAAGTCTTGTACCCTTTGACATTCGAAAAAAACTCATCCTAGAAGGCAGTCAACATCTTACTAACATTGTCTATCATGATTCTGGATCTTACATAATAAGCAGTGCCACCTTCCCAAGCTACTTCCAAAAAGATGAAGAATCCATCATCAAAGGACACGCCTTACTAGATCTTTCTATCTTTAAGCATATCTCAGAAACACTATCCATTAACGTGCGTTACGTAGGCAATGAACCAACAAGTTTTGTTACCAATCTCTATAATCAAATTATGGCAACTGAGCTCCCCAAAGCCAACATTGACTGCATCATCATCGATCGAAAAGAAATCAACAATCGAGCAATTAGTGCTTCCATTGTAAGACAAGCCATCAAAGACAATCATTTTGAGTTACTACAGCAACTTGTCCCACAATCAACCTACGATTTCTTCATGAGTGATGAAGCAAAACCCATCATTGAAAGAATACAAAAAGAAGACTCTGTTGTCCATTATTAACAAAATACTATTTTCCAATGCGGTACAATCGACCTTCATCAGTAATCGCAACCAAAGACCCATCTGTAGCACTTTCAACATCTCTAAAGCGTTGACCTAGACTTTCAAGAAGCCTTTCTTCAGCGACAACTTTATTGTTTTCAATAACCAACCTCGTAATGTGACTACCCTTCAAAGCAGCAATAAACAGATTATTCTTCCATTCACTTATAACTTCTGAATCATAAAAAGTCATTCCACTTGGAGCAATCACAGGATCCCAATAATACACAGGTTGTTCTAACTC
>JAAYEW010000030.1 GCA_012728555.1 Erysipelothrix sp. | reverse complement strand
TATCATGCACTATTTGAATGAAAGGAAAGATGCTCAGCGAAAATGGAGAGAAGCCGCGATTTATAAAATCCTAAGGAACCCAATCTATTATGGTTGTTTTTCTTATTATGATATTGAAATAGAAAATCATTCTCCAGCTATCATCTCTAAAGAACTTTTTCATCGAGCTTCAAAAAAACGAGCCAACTCCGAAGGAAAAGAAACATCTATCTTTTTGATAGAAAAGGGTTGCATACTCAATGCGATAGTATTTTTATTAACACAAGTGGTAGCTCAGGAACAGGGAGAATATACAATTACTTAACCTGTAAAACCTGTGGACTTCATGTACCAGAGAGGGAGGTATTAGAAGCTGTTGAAGTTGCGATCAAGCAATATTTAAAAGACAAGAGTAAGAGAGAAGATCGTGATTCTGTCTTTACACTACAAGATAAGATAGAAGATGTTATCAAACTGTTTGTTAATGGATTAATTTCACAAGCCTCTTACATTAAGACATTAACTATGTTAGAGCAGAAGCTTGAAAGAGAAAGGATATTACAAGAGGAACTCGATAAGGATATGGTTGTTCTTTCTATGACGAATCGAGAAAATGATTTTCTATTAATCCAAGATGTGGTAGACTTGATTCGTATTAATACCACTTCAGGAGATAAGTTCATAACCTTTCGAGGTGGTAATGAATATCGAGTTGATGATGAACTAAAGGTTAAAAAAATCCTAAAACAAAAGTAATTTTAGTTTATTACTAGTTTACATTAAATCAAGATTGTGGTATAATTTACATATAAATTTAAGGGAATAAAGTTGTTTCTGAGAAAAGAGTTCGAGCATCGGACCCATACCGACGCCATTGTAAACAGCAGAGTTGTGTCACAAGATACAGCTCTTTTTTGTTTGTTTTTAAGTATTTGCTTTCTTCTTGTCGTTGTTATTTATAGTGGCTTGATGACAGACAAGAATATAGTGGAACAACCTTTGGATCGTTTTTGTGAAGAGTTGGGTTAATCAAAAGCCTTTCCATTCTCTTGTAAATTAATATAAAACCTTGCCATAAAAAAGGAATCTTGTATTAAAATGTGACATGGGAAGCTCCTTTGTATGTTATTTCTGCAAATCTAATTTTACAAAGTTTAGCTTCCTTTTTCTGTACCTAAAAGTTGAAGGTGTTTACACAAGATATTTTATACTGTCGAAAGAGAATGTTGCCTTTAGTATCTTCTCAATAGTGATTCGACTTTTATCATGGTCTATTCGTAACAACAAACAGAATATTTAGGAGATCCTCTATCCATGTCATATACAAGGTAGAAAAGTATATGAAGGAGATTAGAAGGATGATGAGAATTACAAACAAACTATACAAACTGATGGTATTGATGTTAGTAATGGTACTAAGTACCGTTATTTTAACACCATCAACCATCAAAGCAGCAGTCTACTACAAAGGAACCTCAAAACCTATTGCGATTAAGTATAGGCACAAGAAATCTGGAAGTGAAATTGGGATTGTTCGTCATTATGTTGATGGAGTTCAAGCGTATTGTGTTGAAGCCTATCAATATTATCAAAGTGAAGACAAGAAATTAATTACATTGGATGATTACCAAAAATTTTCACCAGATATCAAAAGACGTCTTGAATTGATTGATTATTACGGAAAGATGTTAGGGTCTTTGAGTGATGATCAAGTTCACGTCACCGTTCAATTTATGATTTGGGAACTAACCGACGGAGTCGATGCTAGTGATTATGAGTTTTTTAATGGAATGACAAATTCTGACTTTGAACGAATCCGTACATCCATTAATCAATCCATCGATAAGCATTCTGTTGTGGTGTCATTTGATCAGGGTTCGTATCGACTCAACAGGGATGAGAATTTGCAACTAGTGGATAATAATCAAGTGCTTAAAGATTTTGTGTTCACTTCCTCTGATCCAAGCATTGTTTCAGTTACCCAAAGTGGAAATACCTTAAACTTAACGGCACATCAACCAGGGTCAGTAACACTTCGTGCAACAAAAGTATCAAAAGACTACTCAGGAACCAGCTTAGTGTTTTTTAGTGAAAACGACCCAACCAAGCAAGACGTAGCGACATTCAAAGTTAAAGATGAGCTAGCAGCATCAATCAGTGTCACTGTCAATGAATTTAGTCAACTGAAGATCAAAAAAGAAAATGAAAAGGGTGAGGCAGTTAATCATACCTCGTTTAATCTATCAAATCATTCATCGATGAATCCACTTATTGGAACCTATACCACCAATGAACAAGGAGTTGTCTTAGTCGATCAGTTACTACCAGGGACCTATTACCTTCAAGAAGTCAGTGTACCGGCCCCATATATTCTAAATCCAACTGTTTATCCTGTAGTCTTAAAAGCTCAAGAAATCACAACGTTTACTCAAGTGAATCAAGCAGCAAAAGGAACGATCAGCATCCGAAAAGTTGATACTAATAATCAAGTCATTGCCGGGGCTGTTTTTGAAATACGTAATTCTAGTGGTATTGTTGTAGACACCATCACAACTAATTCGATGGGGGTGGCGACAACCCAGATTTTACCGCTTGGTGATTATGTCATCATAGAAACATTTGTTCCAAGTCCTTATCTACTCGATTCGACACCAATTCCTGTGTCACTAGAGTATCAAGATCAATATCAACAAATAGTGTTAACACAAAAAGAACATTTAAATAAAGAACCCAAAGGTCTAATCGAGCTGACAAAACTTGATGAAGAAACAAGCGAACCCCTCAGCGGAGTTGCCTTTGAACTCAAAGATGATCAAGGAATGGTTGTGGATACACTCGTTACAAATGAAGTTGGAAAAGCTCAATCTTCAGAAATACCTTTAGGTGTATACACCTTAGAAGAAATCGAACCATCTGTGGGATATGTAACAGATAAAACAGTTCATACCATTGAACTGAAGTATGTAGATATGAATACACCACTTGTAAGTGTTTCAATCCAACTAAACAACAAACCAATCAAAGGACAAATTCAAATCGTTAAAGTGGATGCTAACAACGAAGAGTTTCCAATCGAAGGGGCTAAATTTGGAATTTACAAGCTTCCAGAAAAGGTGCTGGTTGAAGAGGTAACCTCTGATATTGATGGTTTTGCGTATTCATCACTCCTTAGATATGGGGACTATCTTATTAAAGAGTTAGAAGCTCCTGAACAGTATTACTTGAGTACGGATGAGTATCCAATATCCATCAAAGAACATGGAAAAATTAATGTTCAATACATCAAAAATGATCAAGTTCAAATCCGTTTGAAAGTTAATAAAATCGATAGTGAAACTAAAACTCCATTATCAAAGGCTGTGTTTGAAATAAAGAACGACAACAATGAAGTTGTTACGTTTGAATATCTTAACGATAACAACGAAATTATCAAAACTAACCAGTTAATAACCAATGATAAAGGCGAAGCCTATACAAAAGGGTACTTGTCTGTTGGTTCGTATACCCTTACTGAAGTTAAGGCACCGGATGGATATCTAAAATCAGAACCAATTCCATTTACAATTGATCGTAACACCGAATCGGTGAACTTAGAAATCATTGGACAAACCAAAACCGTAACAGTATCCAATGACAAGACTCAGGTTGAAATAAGTAAAGTCGATGTTCACTTCAATCCTGTAAGTGGGGCTCATTTAAAAGTGGTTGATGAAAACAATACAATCATTTCAGAGTGGATGAGTGATGAACAACCCCTTTTAATTAAAGGATTACATGTCGATAAGGTGTATCAACTAATAGAAGTCAAAGCACCAACTGGGTATCTGTTATCAGAACCTGTAACCTTTAAAGTTAAAGAAACAAAAGAAATGCAACAGGTCTTTATGATCAATGAACGGATTCCATCATTAAGTACAGAAGCCTATTTTGATACGAAAACTAAAGAATCCATGCCCTTAGAAAGCATCAACATCACGGATACGGTGACTTACTTAGATGTGGTTATTAACAAAACATATTTGCTAAAAGGAAGTCTAATTGACTTTGAAACAAACGAAGTGATTGCTGTTAGTCAAAAAGAGTTCATACCTCAAACAACAGAAGGTACGATCTCTATCGATTTTTCATTCAATGCCACTGAAATGTCAGGAAAAAAGATTGTTGTCTTTGAAGAGTTATATGATGGACAACGACTTGTCGCCAGTCACAAAGATCGGATGGACAAAAATCAAACTTTGTATTTTCCAAACATGATGACACTGGCTGTTGATGAGGTTGGTAATAAAGAGACACTACCTATCAATGATATAAAATTAATAGACACAGTCAGTTATTCGTCGTTGCGTGTTAATCAAGAGTATAAACTTGTTAGTCAACTCGTGTTAAAAGAAACATTAGAAGTACTTTTGACCAAAGAGACCGTGTTTACTGCTGAAAAGGAACAGGGGAGTATCGATATCCTGTTTACTTTGGATGCAAGAGAGTTAGCAGATCAACAAGTAGTTTTCTTTCAAACTCTCTTTGTGAATCAAGAAGAATTATTAGTAGTAGCAGAGCATAAGGATATTGATGATCCTCATCAAACTATCACAATTTTAAAACCGTCACTACAAACAACAGCGACCTTTGAAAATGGACTTAAAGAAAGTCATGCAATCAGTGAACTCATAGTAGTTGATACAGTTGAATACACCAATCTAATTGTAGGAAAGAAATACACAATTAAAGGACAACTCTTGAATCAACAAGCAATAGCTAACAGTCAAGTTGAGTTTGTTCCTACACAGAGCAGTGGAGTTGTTGAAGTTGAGTTCAACATCAATGGAAATAGTTTAGGTGGTCAATTTTTGGTTGTCTTCGAAGAGTTGTATTTTGAAGATACACGGATCGCAAGCCACAAAGATATCAATGACAAACAACAAACCGTTTCAATCATCGATCCTCAGATTGATACAACAGTAACCGTTTTTGAACAAGACGATAGCTCTTCTTTAATCAAAGTGATGGATATCGTTAAGTTAGAAGGTTTAATCAGTGGAAATGAGTACAAGTTAATAACGTCCCTTGTCAACAAGGAAACAAAAAAGAATCTGATTGATGAGTTTGAGACGACTTTTGTTGCTGAAAGTAAAAGCGTTAGTAAACTTGTTAGCTTTAAAATTGATCGCAGTTTATTTAAGAGTGGTGAGTATGTTGTTGTTCAATATTTATTGTTTAATGGTGAACTGATTTCAAAACATGACGATTTAGATGATAGTGATCAAACCTTCAGGATTACTGAACTTGTTGTCAAAAAGATTGATAGTGAAACTAAAGAACCACTTAAAGGGGTAGAGTTTGTGCTTCTTCATCACGGAATTGTTGTTGATAAAAAAGTTTCTGATAGTCATGGAAGGATTAAATTTGTTGTTATTGAAGACAATTATGAGCTAAGAGAGACAAAAGCACTAGATGGTTATTTGTTAGATGGCAAAGACATCAAAATTGAGAATAATCATTCCAATCAACCAATCGAACTTGAGGTTGAAAACAAACGCATTGTAAAAGAGTTACCAAAAGCTGGAGATCAAAGTTCAATCGTGTCACTTTTAGGATTCTTCTTGATGAGTAGTGGGTTGATTGTGTTTAGCAGACGAAGAAAAGTGAAGTAGTTCTTTGTTTGACTTTAGTTATTGATAGAAGTAGAATATCCATAGTTTAAGCCCATTAACAATGGGCTTTCTTAGTGAGGATGGGCTATGAATAACAAAAAAAACATTGTATCAATCTTCTTAATCATCAATACCTTCCATGCGATAATTAACAATATGGTGCATCCTGTGACCCCTGCATTTATCCACTCCTTAAATATTGGAAACACTGTTTTTGGTCTAGCCTATGCAGCAATGGCATTTTCAAACTTTGTGTTTTCATTCTTTTGGGGAAACTGGGTGAATAAATATAAGATAAAAAATGTCTATCTTCTTTCACTTCTTGGGTATACACTAGGACAATTGTTTTTTATGAGCAGTACCACCACTTTACAAATTGTACTAGCTCGACTATTTGCGGGAATCTTTGTCTCAGGATTTCAAGTAGGGGCAATGGCCTATATAATAAATCAAAGTGAACCGACTAAACGAGCAAAGAATCTAACCTTTTACTCAATTTCCAATATCGTTGCAGCTACTTTAGGGTATTTGATTGGTGGTCAACTTGGTAACTACTCAGTTCGCATAACATTCTTAGCTCAAGTTATGATGTTAATATTTGTCACAGGAATGTTCTATTTCTTTACAAATAAATATCCAATGAGCAGATCAATCTATCAATCGAAGGAGTCAATGGTGACTTTGTTGAAACAATCAAAAGGATTATTTAATCCTATCTTAATTCTGCTATTAATCGCAATTTTCTTAACAAGCAGTGGGAATGTTGCATTCGACCAAAGTTTTAATTACTACATCAAAGACATTTTTGATTTCCCTCCATCATACAATGGTTATTTAAAAGTAATCATTGGCCTAGTTACTCTATTATCAAATGTGTTTATTACATTTAAACTAATTCAAAAAGGGCGCTTAACCTTATCTATGGCTATCTTAGCTAGTGTATCCACTATTAGTGCTTTATTAGCAGTAGTAGTCAATAACATGATTCTCTTTCTTGTTTTTGCGCTTTTGTTCTCATCGATTGTTGCTATTTTACAACCACTTGACCAACACTTAGTAAGTTCTTCTCAAAAAGATTTAAATAAATCCAATCAAGTTATGGGGATCTATAACGCCACCAAATCCTTAGGGATGATAGTAGGAGCACTTCTTTCTAGTTTGTTTTATGGTGTTAATCCAAAAGGACCTTTCCTAGTTAGTGCTATACTATTTATGATAGCAGCAATCATCTTAATTAAAGTCGATAGAAAGAGAAGCCAATGAATTATTACGAAGACATTGTTTCACAAGTTGAGACACTAATCACACACAAAGAATATCAACATGCACTTGTATTGATCCAAGAAGAACTCAATATGCCCTATGTTCCCAAACAAACGCTTACAAAGTTAGAAGCCTATGAGATTTTGTGTCAACAAGCATTGAAAGAAAAACAACCGAAACGACAAGTTAACTTTGATGAGATTGCCAACGGACTCTTCTTAGACGATTTTAGTGCAATGAACAGTATTGTGATGTTGAATGACCTAAACTTAAGAAATTACATTGATGAATGCCAAGAAATTCTCAGTCAGTTAACCAATCCTGTATTAACAGGGCTTGTGATACTTCAGTTAAGCCAACAGAAAATCGATCACGAGTTCAGCATAGAAAAGAATGGGCTAACGATTTCGTTTTATCCAGTCTATGTAGAAGCACCCAATCAAAGTGATGGATATCAAGTTGCAAGCCATTACTTTCAACAAGAGTTTTTTAAAGAACCTCAGTTTGAGACTTTATGTCAAGAACTACTGATTCAAGAGACATTGAGTTATTTACCATTAAGTTATAGTGAAGAAGAAGGCTTATTTTTAGCATATTCACTAATTAAAAAGGGCTTTTTGTTGTCAAACAGAAGTCAAGAATGGTATGATTACAAAGTTAAAAACGACATCGATGAACATTACCTAATAGAATTAGTGATGAACATTTAGCACTCAATCATTGACAGTGCTAAAAGGTGTGGTATAATAGGAAAGAAACCTAGGAGGAAAATATGTTATCTACGTGGACTAAAAAAGAAAATTCAACAGGGACATTAAATGTCACCATTAATGAAGACGCATGGAAAGATGCACAAAAAAGAGCATTTAAGAAACTGGCTAAGGATGTTGAAGTTCCCGGATTTAGAAAAGGGAAAGCTCCTGAAGCAATGGTTAAGAAAGCAATTTCTGAACAAAGTATTTTGATGGAAGCAGTGAATGAAGCATTGCAAGAAATGTACACTTTTGCTTTAGACCAAGAAAAAGTAGTCCCAATTGCTCAACCGGAAGTAGCTATTCAATCACTAACAGCAAATGAGTTAGTTGTTGATTTCAATATTACAGTATCCCCAGAAGTAACCTTAGCTCAAGATTATAAAACATTATCTTTTAAACCAAAACAAGTACGTGTTACAGCGAAAGAAATTGATGAAGAATTAGAAAAACTTCAAAAAGATTATCTTGAATGGGAACTTAAAGAAGAAGGCGAAGTAGAAAATGGGGATAAAATTATTTTAGACTACGCAGGCTATAAAGGTGAAGAAGCGTTTGAAGGTGGTTCACAGGAAAATGCGGAACTCGAAATTGGTTCAGGTTCGTTCATTCCAGGTTTCGAAGAACAACTCATCGGAGTTAAATCAGGTGAGTCGAAAGACTTAAACTTAACTTTCCCACAAGACTATCCTGCTGAAGAATTAAAAGGAGCAGATGTTGTCTTTAAAACAACGGTTCATGAGATTCGTAAAAAAGTATTACCAGAACTTAATGATGATTTCGCAAAATTAGTTAATGAAGAAAATGTAACTACTCTTGATGAACTCAAAGCTTCAATTAAAGCTCGTTTAACTGAAACAAAAAAAGCTGAGAATTTAAATGAATCAGAAAACTTATTACTTGATGCAGTTGTTGATGGCGCTACAGTAGAGATTCCTCAAGTTTTAATTGATAGTGAAGCTAAACAAATGTTAGATGAGTTTAAGCAACGATTAAGTCAACAAGGACTCAACTATGACTTATACAAACAATTAGTACAACAGAGTGATGAAGATGTTTTTGCTCAGATTACTCCAGACGCAACAAAACGAGTCAAATTACGCTTAGTATTAGACCAAGTTGCTAAACAAGAAAACCTTGAAGCATCTGATGAAGATGTTGAAAAAGAATATCAAACAATAAGCGAAATGTATGGACTTGAGCTTGACCAAATTAAACAAATGGCAACTCCAGAAGACATTGCTTACGATGTTCGTTTAAAGAAAGCAAGAGAATCTTTGTTAGAACAAAACAAGTAATCTGTGACAAGAACCTATAGAAGGAGATTGTTATGAGTAAAAAATTAGAAATAAATGTGCCAGTGGTTGCTACTCGAGGTGTCATAGTTTTTCCAAAACAAGACATCATGATCGAAGTGGGACGACCAAAAAGCATGAATGCCATTGATGAAGCTCAGAGTTTTTATAATGGTCATGTCTGGTTAGTCAGTCAAAGAGACATCATGAACGATGATCCTTCAGAAGCTGATTTATATACAGTAGGGACGCTTGCACAAATCAAGCGTGTCCGTAAAAAAGATGGGTTTATGCGCGTAACCTTTAGTGGTCTTGAACGAGCTCAGCTCATTGATTTAACCAATGATTCAAAAATGTTGTTTGGTAAAATCATTCCTCTTGTCGATGTTCAAGGGGACTCAATGGAAGAAATGGCACTAGTACGCCGAATTACTCGTGAACTAGAGTCTATTGCTAATCAAACCGCAAATTTCCCATCAGAAGTTATTACCCAACTCGCTAAAGGTATCGCAGCACCACAACTTGCTGACCAGTTTGCTCAGTTCTTTCCGCTTCCGTTCCATAAGAAACAAGCGATTTTAGAAGAGCTCAATGTCAACGAACGAATGATGATGGTGATTGAAGAACTAAATACCGAACGTCAATTATCAAGTATCGAAAGTGATATTAACGAGAAAGTCAAAGAACGAGTTGAAGAAAACCAACGTGAATTCTATTTGCGTGAAAAACTAAGAGCCATTAAAGAAGAATTAGGGGATGTTTCAAACACAGGAGATGATGTTGAAGATCTTCGTAGCATGATTGAGAACAACCCTTATCCAGAAAATATAAAAGAAAAAGCTCTCGATGAATTAAAACGATACGAAATGTTACCACAAGCTGCAGGAGAAAGCGGAGTTATCCGAACTTACCTGGATTGGTTGTTAAAAACACCATGGTATCAAGAATCAAAAGACAATTCTGATTTAATCGATGTCCGTCGTGTTTTAGATGCCGATCACTTTGGACTTGAAAAAGTCAAAGACAGAATTATGGAATATTTAGCAGTTAAACAACAAACCAATTCTTTAAAAGCACCAATTCTTTGTTTAGTAGGTCCTCCAGGAGTTGGTAAAACAAGTTTGGCCAAAAGTATTGCTAGAGCTCTCGATCGCAAATTCGTTAAAGCCTCTTTAGGTGGAGTTCGAGATGAAGCAGAAATTAGAGGACACCGCCGAACATATTTAGGGGCACTTCCTGGTCGTTTCATTCAAGGGATGAAGAAAGCAGGAGTCATTAACCCAGTTTTCTTAATTGATGAGCTCGATAAAATGGCCTCAGACTACAAAGGGGATCCAGCATCCGCTATGTTAGAGGTTCTGGATCCTGAACAAAACAATATGTTCTCAGATCACTATTTAGAAGAACCGTATGATTTAAGTAAAGTTATGTTTATTGCGACCGCAAACTATCTGGAAGATATTCCTGCAGCATTACGCGATCGTTTAGAAATTATTGATTTGTCGAGTTATACAGAACAAGAAAAAGTTCAAATAGCGAAACGTCACTTAGTCGACAAACAACTACGTGAAAATGGATTGACTGCATCTCAGTTCAAAATTGCAGATGATGTTCTACTCTATATTATTCGTCATTACACCCGAGAAGCTGGAGTGCGCCAACTTGAAAGAACAATAGCAACTCTTGCTCGAAAAGCGATTTTAGAGCTCTTGACTACTAACAAAAAATCGATGAGTATTACCAAGAAACGGGTCAACGAGATGTTAGGAAAAGAACGCTTTGAATATGGTAAGAAAGAAACTGAAAACCAAGTTGGTTTAGTAACAGGACTTGCGTACACTCAATTTGGAGGGGATGTTTTACCAATCGAAGTAACTACTTTTGAAGGCAAAGGTCGATTAATCTTAACGGGACGATTAGGGGATGTGATGAAAGAGTCAGCAGAGATTGCTTTAGGTTATGTAAAGAGTCATGCTAAAGACTACAACATCGATCCAAAGTTCTATGAAACACATGACATTCACATTCAAGTTCCTGAAGGGGCTGTTCCAAAAGATGGCCCAAGTGCAGGTGTAACACTGACAACCGCGATTGTTTCTGCTTTAACTAACCGTAAAGTTAACGCTAATTTAGCAATGACAGGAGAAGGAACGCTTCGAGGGAACGTTTTACCAATTGGTGGGCTAAAAGAAAAATCACTGGCAGCTCATAGAGTCGGTATTCAAACTGTATTAATTCCAAAACAAAATGAGAAAGACCTAGATGATGTACCAAAAGAAGTGAGAGCAGATATTGAATTTATTTCTGTCAAACGAATTGAAGACGTCTTAAAGGTAGCGTTAGTTAAAAATGCTGAAAACTAGTAACCCAAAGTTAGTCATATCGTGTGCTAGCCCAAATCAATTTCCTGAGACCACTTTAACAGAAGTGGTCTTTGTTGGGAAAAGTAATGTCGGAAAATCAACATTAATCAATGGACTGACGAACCGAAAGAGCTTAGCATATGTCGGAAAAACACCAGGAAAAACTAGACTTGTAAATTTTTACCAAATAAACGATGACTTAATGCTTGTTGATGTCCCGGGTTATGGTTATGCCAAGCGAAATGTTGAAGAACAAGTTAAGTATGGTGATTTGATGGAGAGTTATTTCTCAAGTCGCCCTCAGCTTAAAGCAATGGTCATTGTGATGGATGTTCGACGAGACTTTAGTGAGGATGATTGGATGATGCTTGATTTAGCAAAACAAAACAAACTCGGTGTCTGCATTGCCATCAGCAAGAAAAACAAGGTGTCGTACTCAAAAGTACTAGCTGTCAAAAACAAGATACAGAACATTACAAAAGTCCCTGTCTTTAGTTTTGATACAGGGGATACCATGGGATTTGATGAAATATCCTATCAAATAGAAGGTTGGCTTTAGCTTGAAGTCAATCTTTTCTTTTGATATAATTCAACTATTCAATAATTCTAAGGAGTAACAATCCCTTTGTCGCAAGAGAGATCATGGTTGGTGAAAATGATTGAAAAGGTTTGTGAAGGTCGTAGAATTGAAATGGTTCTGAAAGAAGTAAGAATCATCGTAGGGTGGCGTTAACATCGTGAGGTTATTCAATCGAGTAACAAATTAAGGTGGTACCACGCTAAGACGTCCTTATTGGAAGTCTTTTTTTTATTTAGGAGGTAAAAAAGATGGCACTAGACACAAAATACAATCATCAAACAATTGAAGCTAAATATTATGATGATTGGTTAAAAAAAGGTTATTTCACAGCAGGTGATAAAACAAAAACACCATATACAATCGTTATTCCTCCACCCAATGTTACCGGAAAACTTCACTTAGGACATGCTTGGGACAATACATTGCAAGATATTTTAGCACGCTATCAACGTCTTTTAGGAAAAGATGTTTTGTACTTACCTGGGATGGACCATGCAGGCATTGCAACCCAAGCAAAAGTTGATGCCAGATTGAAAGAAATGGGGATATCGCGTTATGATATTGGCCGCGAGAAGTTCTTAGAACATGCTTGGTCGTGGAAAGATGAGTATGCAGCCACTATTCATCAACAATGGAAGAAATTAGGACTCTCATTAGACTACTCTAGAGAACGGTTCACATTGGATGAAGGTCTTAATCACGCTGTCAATGAAGTATTTGTCAAATTGTATGAACAAGGATTAATCTTTAGAGGAAAGCGTATTATTAATTGGGATCCTTTAGCACAGACAGCCCTTAGTAATATTGAAGTCTTTCATAAAGAAATTGAAGGGAACTTTTATACGTTTAAATACCCAATTGTAGGAAGCGACAAAGTGTTAGAAGTTGCGACAACCCGTCCAGAAACTATGTTTGGAGATGTTTGTCTAGTTGTTCATCCTGAAGATGAACGGTACCAAGAATACGTTGGGCTAACAGCAATTAATCCAGCTAATCATCAACCATTACCAATAATAACCGATGATTATATTGATATTGAATTTGGAACAGGAGTCATGAAATGTACGCCTGCTCATGATCCTAATGACTTTGTGATTGGTCAAAAATACGGTTTAGATATGCCAATTTGTATGAATCCAGATGGAACCATGAACCCATTAGCTGGCGAATATGATGGACTTGATCGTTTTGAATGTCGACAATTATTGGTAGAAAGAATTCAATCGGAAGGGAATTTAGTCGACATTAAACCTCATATCCATGAAGTCGGTCATTCCGAAAGAACAGATGTCATTGTTGAACCTTATTTATCTGAACAATGGTTTGTATCCATGAAACCATTGGCAGATGAAGTTTTAAAGTATCAAAACAGTGAAGAAAAGATTAACTTCTATCCAGATCGTTTTGAAAAAGTCTTTACCGGATGGTTAGAAAATATCGAAGACTGGACTATTTCTAGACAATTGTGGTGGGGACATCGTATTCCCGCTTGGTATCACAAAGAAACAGGGGAAGTCTACGTTGGCCTTACACCTCCAAAAGACATTGACAACTACAATCAAGATGAAGATGTCTTAGATACCTGGTTCAGTAGTGCTCTGTGGCCATTTAGTACTCTTGGTTGGCCAGATGATTTAGCTGGTGATTTTAGTCATTATTATCCAACCGATGTCATGGTAACGGGTTACGATATCATCTTATTCTGGGTCGTTCGTATGGCTTTTCAAGGTAGAAAATTTACAAACCAAAATCCGTTTAAAGATGTTTTAATCCATGGATTAATTCGTGCTGAAGACGGAAGAAAGATGAGTAAATCCTACGGCAATGGTGTTGATCCAATGGATGTCATTCAAGAGTATGGAGTCGATGCTTTACGATTCTTCTTAGTCACCAACTCGACACCTGGACAAGACTTACGGTATTCACCAACAAAAGTAGAAGCTGCATGGAACTTTATAAACAAGATCTATAACTCATCCCGCTTTGTCCTAATGTATCTTCCTGAAGAGTTTTCGCTGAGTGATATCAATTATACGAACCTATCCGAAATCGATAATTGGATATTAACGAAACTCAATGACACTTTAACAGAAGTAGAAAGACTTATGACTATCTATGAGTCCGCTCAAGTAGGGTCTGTTGTTCAAAACTTTATTTGGAATGATTTCTGTAACTGGTACATTGAACTATCAAAATCTCAATTACAAAGTGACAATGAAGAAATCTTGAGTGCTACGTATTCAACTTTGTTAACAGTTTTAATGGCAATCGTCAAAATGATTCATCCTTTTATGCCTTTTGTAAGTGAAGAAATCTATTTATCTTTACCTCACTCCAAAGATTCTATCAATTTAGAAGATTGGCCAACACCAGTACAACATCTCGATGATTCGAAGAATTCCCAAGTAGAAAACTTGATCGAAATCATTGAAGAAATTCGTAAAACACGGGTCGACTACAATTTAAAACCATCTCTTGAGTTAACAGGGTTGTATATCAATACAATGAACGAAAAAAATCCATTAGATGATTCCATGAAAGCAATGTTAAGAAAAATGGTAAAACTTGAGCTTGCTGAAACACTTGATTCAGAGACACTGGTTGTACCCCTCAAGAGTGGTCAATTGGAACTACTAAAATCTGAGTTAATTGATAAAGAACAAGAGTTATTAAAGCTAAGTAAACAAAAAGCGCAATTAGAGTCTGAGATTAAACGCTCAAATGGGATGTTATCGAACCCAAACTTTATAAACAAAGCTGCTTCAGAAAAAGTTGAAGCAGAAAGAGAAAAGTTGGCTAATTATCATCACCAGTTAGAAGTAGTTTTAGTAGCTTTAAACAAGCTGAATGATTAATATAGAGTGGTTCCATCATAGGTGGAATCACTTTTTTAGTAGGTACTTCTAAAAAATAGATGGAAGGTCAAAAGGATATTTTCAACAAGGAATTGCAGATCTGTTTTAGTGGTTTTGTATAAGTCATGATAACCCTTTCAAATGATAGCTGAATTGTGTATAATGAGTGGGTAAAAAATGGAGGAAATTTATGAGTAGAAAGTATGTTTATTTATTTTCCGAAGCAGATGGATCTTTTAAAGAGCTTCTTGGAGGCAAAGGAGCAAACTTAGCAGAAATGACTAAGTTAGGCTTACCAGTACCTCAAGGATTTACTGTTTCAACAGAAGCATGTAATTTATATTACGATAATCATGAACAAGTTAGTGATGAAGTCGTTGAACAAGTGCGTCAAAACATTGAAAAACTTGAAGAAATTACAGGCAAAAAATTTGGGGATTTAGACAATCCACTTCTAGTATCTGTTCGTTCTGGAGCGCGTGCTTCAATGCCAGGAATGATGGACACAGTTTTGAATTTAGGTTTAAATGATGACGTTGTTGTTGCTTTAGCGAAGAAGACAAACAATGAACGTTTTGCTTACGATAGCTACCGACGTTTTATTCAAATGTTTGCGGATGTGGTGATGGAGATTCCAAAACACCAATTTGAAGTAATCATTGATGAAATGAAACATGAACGTGATATCAAAGATGATGCTGAGTTTACTGCGGAAGACTACAAAGAAATGGTTGAACGTTTCAAAGACTATTATCTTCAACACCATCATGAATCATTCCCAACGGATCCTTTTGATCAGTTAATTGCTTCAATTACAGCTGTATTTAGATCATGGAACAATGATCGTGCTGTTTATTATCGTCGAATCAACGATATTCCAGCAGCATGGGGAACTGCAGTAAACGTCCAAGAAATGGTTTTTGGAAACATGGGAGATGACTGTGCAACAGGAGTTGCCTTTACTAGAAACCCTGCAACCGGAGAAAAGAAACTGTTTGGTGAATTCTTAGTCAATGCCCAAGGAGAAGATGTTGTTGCAGGTATTCGTACACCACTTCCTATGGAACAATTGGCAGAAATTATGCCTGAAGCCTATGCTGAATTCCAAAGAAATTGCGACATTTTAGAGTATCACTACAAAGATATGCAAGACATGGAGTTTACAATTGAGAACAATAAACTTTACATGTTACAAACACGTAGCGGAAAACGTACGGCGAATGCTGCTTTAAAAATTGCAGTTGATCTTGTGAGCGAAGGACTGATTACTGAAAAAGAAGCAGTTCTACAAATAAACCCTAAACAATTAGATGCGTTATTGCACCCTCATTTCAATGAACAATCACTAAAAGACGGTAAAGTAATTGGTACTGGGTTGGCAGCATCTCCAGGTGCAGCTAGCGGCCAAATTGTCTTTACGGCTCAAGAAGCAAAAGAATATAGTGATCTAGGTAAAAAAGTTATCTTAGTTCGTCTAGAAACATCTCCAGAAGATATCGAAGGAATGGCTTTATCTCAAGGTATTCTAACGGCACGCGGTGGGATGACTTCTCATGCTGCAGTTGTTGCTCGTGGCATGGGAACATGCTGTGTTTCTGGTTCAAGTGATGTTACATTTAGAGATGGAAAAGTATTTATCGGAGGTCATGCCTACAACCGTGGAGACTATATTTCATTAGATGGTACAACAGGAAAAATCTATGATGGTCAAATTGCAACAGAAGAAGCTTCGATTTCAGGTGATTTCGAAACCTTTATGAAATGGGCGGATGAACATCGCCAAATGAAAGTTCGTACCAATGCCGATACACCAAAAGATGCTAAAAAAGCATTAGAATTTGGTGCAGAAGGAATTGGGCTGATCCGTACAGAGCATATGTTCTTTGAAGCGGACCGTATCAAAGCTGTTCGTGAAATGATTCTGGCTCGTGATGAAGAAGGTCGTCGTAAAGCTTTAGATGTACTTCTTCCAATTCAACAATCAGACTTTGAAGGTATTTATGAAGTCATGAAAGAATTACCAGTGACAGTTCGTTACTTAGATCCACCATTACATGAATTTTTACCAACTCAAGAACATGAAATGCAAGAGTTAGCAGATGATATGTCTATGACACTGGCTGAAATAAAAGAAGTTATCGCAAGTTTACATGAATTTAACCCGATGATGGGTCATCGTGGTGTTCGTCTTTCAATTTCTTATCCTGAAATTGCTGAAATGCAAACAAAAGCTGTCATCCGAGCAGCACTTGCAGTTCAAAAACGTTTAAACATTAGCGTGAACCCAGAAATTATGATTCCTCTTGTAGGGAATGTAAATGAACTAAACTATGTAAAAACTGTAGTTGATCGTGTTGCTCAAGAAGAAATTGAAGCAAGTGGTCAAGAATTAAATTACACCGTTGGAACGATGATTGAAATTCCTAGAGCATGTATGACAGCAGATAAGATTGCTGCTTCAGCAGACTTCTTCTCTTTTGGAACCAATGATTTAACTCAATATGGATTTGGATTCTCTCGCGATGACGCAGGAAACTTCTTAAATGATTACTACGAAAAAGGTGTCTTTGAACAAGATCCATTCGTACGAATTGATGAAGAAGGTGTTGGTGAATTAGTCAAGATTGCGGTTGAAAAAGGACGTAGCACAAAACCAAATCTTAAATGTGGAATCTGTGGAGAACACGGAGGCGATCCAGCAACAATTAACTTCCTTTATGAAGTTGGATTAGACTATGTGTCTTGTTCACCATATCGTGTTCCAATTGCACGATTAGCAGCTGCCCAAGCATCCATTAGAAATCCTAGAAAATAATTTATTGATTAGAGCTGTAACTAGTGTTACAGCTCTT
>JAAYEW010000029.1 GCA_012728555.1 Erysipelothrix sp. | reverse complement strand
GGGTCCCTAATCGACAAGGATACGCATTGATGCTCATGGCTTGTTTTAAGTTCGCATAAGCAATGGCTGAAACAATTGAATCCGTATCTGGGTTCTTGTGTCCTGTTACATAGACAACATCATAACTACTTTCTCTAATTAATGACATACTTCACCCTCCGTGTTTAATTCTAATCTAAAATATGCTTAAATACCAGTTCAACCACGTAGAAAACCATCAGAGAATTACTTCTTTCTATATTCTTGAATATACTGTGTCATTCTTACCAAAGCTTTGCGAGAAACAAACCTGGACGCAAACACGATCACTTGGTTTTGAAAGCCAACAATATTTATCGGTTTTCTTTTTTGTAAACCGAAGATTCCTTCCATCACGACTGTTGGTGCATCGGCAACCCATAAATTTTTAAATAAGGTTGAGTTATCTAAGTTGCTTCGAGTATAAAACTGGGTATCAACTGGTCCAGGGCATAAACAACTAACTACAATATTTTCGTTTTTAAGTTCTGCAGTTAGGGCTTCACTCAAGTGAATGACATAACTTTTTGTTGCATAATAAACCGCCATGTTTGGCCCACTCATAAATCCTGCCATGCTTGCGACATTCAAAAGATAGCCTTTATTGACTTTGACCATATTTTGTAAGGTTACATGAGCAATTTTAGTTAATGCTAATACATTAACTTTTACCATTTCTTCAACTTTATTCAATTCGCTTTTGACAAATGGTCCAAAGTCTCCTAATCCTGCATTATTGATAACAATCTCATAGGTTTCATTTTCAATTTGATTTAAGAAGTGGTTGAGTTGTTCATCGATGGATAAATCAACTTTCCACAACTTTACTTCACAAAGTGGTGAATACTTCTCTTTTAACTCTAGTAATTTATCATTATTTCTACCCAGTAAATGAAGACAATAGCCTCGTTCACCATAATAGCGTGTAAATTCTAAGCCTAGTCCTGATGTTGCTCCTGTTATTAGTACTTTTTTCATAAGACCTCCAAATAATAACTTTACTATATCAAAAAACAACACCGAAGTGTTGTTAATCTAGAATAAATTCTTTGTATTTAGAGATATCAATGATGTGTTGAATGTTGCCATCTCCCGCAAAGCGAGTCCGATCTTCAAAGTTTTCACTTACATCAATCCAAGATAGGGGATGCTTCTCACTTTTTAGCTCAACAGGTTTACTAAGTGTTCCGACTGCTACAAACAACTCGTAATTGAGTTTGTAATAAACAAAGGACATCAACTCTTCTAAAACAATGTCTTCTTTTGATATATTGGTTTCTTCATAGAGTTCACGATAACACGATTCTATTTTTGATTCATTGCCTTCTAGCTTACCACCGACAAAATTGAATAATCCATGATAAGGATTTTTCTGGCGATGACACATTAAGACTTTAGAGTGATCGTGGTTATAAATAACGATGATATTGACAATTCTCATTGGGGAATTAGCTCACTTTGATTTTTATAGAGAGAAGCATAACGACCACCTAAGGCCACTAAGTCATCGTGATTTCCTTTTTCAATAATTTGTCCATTTTCTAAGACAATAATAGCGTTCGCATTACGAACCGTTGACAAACGGTGAGCAATAACAAAGGTTGTCCGTCCTTCCATCAGTTTATCCATCCCTTCTTCAACCAGTTCTTCAGTTCGGGTATCGATTGAAGAAGTCGCTTCATCCAAAATTAGAATTTTTGGATTAGCAACTGCAGCTCTAGCAATATTGAGCAACTGCCGTTGTCCTTGAGATAACCCTTCGCCATCTCCTCGAATTTCAGTATCGTAACCAAATTCCAAATTTCTGATAAAGTAGTCCGCATTGGCTAGTTTAGCTGCTGCGATACATTCTTCATCAGTAGCATCGAGGCGACCATAGCGAATGTTTTCCATAATGGTCCCAGTAAAGAGATGAGTATCTTGTAACACCATCCCAATATTTTCTCGTAAGGAATATCGATTAATGTTTTTGATATCGATATCATCCACCAAAATACTTCCTTCGTTAATATCATAAAAACGAGTAATCAGATTGGTAATGGTCGTTTTTCCTGCTCCAGTGGATCCGACAATAGCGATTTTTTGATTTGTTTTCGCATAGAAACTAACATCGTTTAAGATGGGTTTGTTTTCAACATAACTGAAATCCACTGAATCAAAGACAACTTTTCCTTGAATGTCGTGAAGTTCAACATCTGATGAATTAATCGATTCAACCGGTTTGTCTAAGACGTCAAAAATTCGTTCAGCAGCTGAAAGAGCTGAATTGATTGAACTAAATTGATTCGCAATCATGTTGAGTGGACGACCAAAACTACGTGTCATGTTGACAAAGGCTCCTAAGTCACCGACCGATAGCCCAGTATTAATTGCGAGATAGCCTCCTAGTATTCCAACAAAAGCATAGATAATCATGTTGAAGTTTTGCATGAGGGGCATCATCATAAAGCCTAAAGTTTGAGAAGTATGGGACTTGATAGAAAAGTCTTTGTTGAAGCTGTGAAATTCTTTTTGACTTTGATCTTCTCGAACAAATAATTGGTTGACGGTGACTCCTTCAATGGATTCTTCAATGTAACCATTGAGAGCGCCTAAGGATGCTTGTCGTTCACGAGATGCTTTTCGTGTTTTTTTGCCAATAAACTGAATCACAAAGATAAGCAGTGGAAAGAAGACAACAACAATCAGTGTTAAGAGAGGGCTTAAAACGAGCATGACAACAAAGGTTCCTATTAATGATAAAATATTACTAATAAAGGTTCGTGTTGTGTCACCTAATGTTTCCGATAGATTTCCGATATCATTGGTAAACCGAGACATTAAGTCTCCATATTGTTGACTATCATGATAGCCAATATCAGCAACCATTAAGTGGGAGAATAATTCTTCACGCATCGTATGCATTGATTTTTCAGAGACACGAAGCATTAGCTGTGACGCAATCAGAACTGCAGCGATTTCTACAAAATAAACAACCGCAAGAATTGCCAGTTGAATCATCATTTGTGAACTCATGAGCTCAATTGTTATTTCTTTGGTTACTGCTGCTTGAATTAAATTCAGAATAGGACTGACGGCATAGCTTCCATACAATTGAGCAATGGTGGCTAGTATCGTTAAGACTGTCGAAATAATAATCCATGTTTGATAAGGTTTTAGGTAGGTGAACAAACGTTTTATTGTTTGTTTCGTATTCTTTGGTTTTTCTAAACCTGATCCTTTTCTATTGTGCGACATCGAAATCCCCTCCTTTCTTTAACTGAGATGCATAAATTTCTTGGTAAACTTGGCAAGTTTCTAACAACTGATTATGTGTTCCTTTACCTACTAATTTACCTTCATCTAAGACGAGTATTTGATCACAGTGAGCAATGGACGAAATCTTTTGAGCAATATTAACGATGGTCGTTCCTTGAAGTTTTTCTTTAAAAGCCTCATTAATTTGTTTTTCTGTTTGTGAGTCTAGGGCACTAGTACTATCGTCCAATACTAAGATTTTTGGTTTAATGACTAGTGCTCGGGCTAAACACATTCTTTGGCGTTGACCACCGGACAAGTTGCTTCCTCCTTGTTGGATTTCATAGTCATACCCAGCTTCTTGACCATCGATAAATTCTTTGATATTAGAGATTTCGGCTGCCCAGTCTAACGTTTCTTGAGTAGCACTCTGATCACCCCATCGTAAATTATGAGCAACCGATCCTGTGAAAAGAACATTTTTTTGTAAAACAAATCCAATGGATGAGCGTAATTGATCAAGATCCATCTCTTTGATGTTGACTCCATCGACTTTAATCATTCCCTTTATTGGATCGATCAGTCGGGCTAATAAATACACTAACGTACTTTTTCCTGATCCGGTCGATCCAATGATTCCGAGTTGTTGACCTGGTAAAACGGTAAAGTTAATGTTTTCTAAGATGTATTGCTCATTATCTTCAAAATATTTGAAGTCGACATTCTCGAACTCAATCTTTCCCTCAATCTCATTCAAATGAATTGCGTTCACCTGTGG
>JAAYEW010000028.1 GCA_012728555.1 Erysipelothrix sp. | reverse complement strand
TTCTGTACTCTGCCGCTAATGCGCTTATTGTTTGACCTGATTTGCGCTTCTCATATATTTCTATTTTCTGTTCTCGTGTTAACTTAGCCATTTAAAAACCGCACCTCCTTATCTTTGTTCAAGATTTGGGGTGCGGTTCACTCAACGGTGGGATTTTAATTATTAATTGTCTTTGGATGGAAGAATAAAGATTTGTTCTCCTTCTTGAGACAACATGAAATTACCTCTAGCATAATCTTTCATGTAGTTTGGATCACTTAATTTCTCTTTTTGTTTCTGTAATTCAACATTGTCTCGTTGAATACTATCCAGTGCATCTTTCGAAACTGTTAATTGCTCCTCAAGCCTTTTCATATCCGAACTCGCTTGAAGAAAATCCATCGTAAAAAACACCGTAGCTGCCACTAACAAGACACTCACAATTGATGAAACTAATGACTTTCCTCTTCGTTGATTCATACGCATCCTCTTTCACTTTTAATTATATAGAACTCTACCTTTTTTTCAACCCTAACCTTTAAAATAAAAACCTCTTCAGAAACCAGACAACGGGTTTCTTTTGTCTCACTGCATCCTCCATCGTTTGATAATTGCTCAACAATGGAGTAATTAAATAGGAATCTTTAATATTTTTAGCATAAAATGCCCTCTCTAATAAGTCTAGACAACGGCTCATTTGAAAAAATTCATAGGTATTTGACATCTTGTTGTAATTTTGGCGAACACCATTAGACTCTTTAATCTGATATCCATCAATACCATATAGATCAATCATTTCAAAATAGATCTGCTTGATCAGCTCCTGTTGTGAATACTTGTCTCTTAAATAGACTTCATTGTGACGTCTCTTAAACTGAAACCACCGTAAAATCAAATAGCCAATCACACTCACAACCACCAAAACCCAGACTAACCACGTTGCATCCTTTTCAAGGATAGGATCGATTGGATTGGTTGGATCGGTTGGATTGGGTGGGGTTGGTTCTATCGGTTTGGGATCAACAGGATCGATTGGTTCTGGTTCAATCGGTTCATTAGGAGTTGTTGGTTGTAAAACATCCAGAAAAGAACTTGGTGTTCCATCAATGATCACCCAACCAATGTCTTGGACATAAATCTCAGTCCAAGCGTGTGCCAGATTACTACTAATGAGTCTTGTTGTTTGTTGTGACTCTGGAATAACAAATCCTTCTGTGTAACGAGCATTAAAACCAATATCTTGTAACAATAGGGTCGTAGCGCTCGCAAAGTGAACACAATAACCACTCCGAATGTCTAAGAAATGACTAAAGAAATCATTATTTGGAAAGTCTTTCACATTTAACGAATAGGTGAATGCTGTGTTTTGAAAATAGTTCTGAATCGCAAAAGCACGTTCTAATTCATTGTCAAATGGTTGAACATACGTGAGTTGATACAAGGCTTCATCCAGATCTTTGATTTGATTCTCAAATTGTCTTGGTCCTTGTTTCTGTTGAAGAATGTCATTGTTTTTAGAGAGTGGACGATAGTCACCCGAAGTAACCAAGTCAAGACGTGAACTATTTGGTAAATAGACAATTTCTACGTTATATCCATCCTCAAGTCGATTACGATCCGATATCAGTTGGCCGTAAATATCAAAGTAGATAGGAGCCTGTGTATCTAATACAATTGATTTAGGGTAGCCTGTGTAGAAGATACTTTCAGTAAATTGAATTGGATTAATACGAATAACTGTCGATTTAATTAAAGCAGAGTTGCTTTGATTAAACGTGATTTGTTGTTCAAAACTAGAATGATCATTGGTATATTCGAAAGTATTTCCAACCTTGTTATAAATCCAGGTCAAATCTCTAAAATCAACATAACTACTTCCTTTTAAATAGAAGGTTTCTAAAGGACCATCCACTAACATAAATGGGGTATTACTCAATGTGACAGATCCACCAATTCGTGTATTCGATTGTGAATAACCAACTTGAGATAAGTTAAATGGCGTTCCATTGATATTAATGTTGTTACCAATCCCATTGTTTGATTGAAAATAGCGTTCATTCAAGGTTTGATTATAGAAGAAATAAGGACTGAGTTGTTGACTGACAAGCACTGTCGACAAGAGAATTAATCCAATTACAACAAAGTTAGGATAAACAAACGTCTCTTTCTTATTCAATGAATAAACAGATGAAACAATCATCAAACCACTCAACAAAAAGAGTAAATAATAAGGAGTTGTTGATATCTCAAGGATAAAAAACTGAGGTAGAACAAGAATAAGCAAAATCAAAAGAGGAGAAGAGAGTATCCATACTAAAAAATTTGAAACAAAAGTAATAGATACCACAAAAAGAACTCTAAAAAGTTGTGGTTCTCCACCTTTGTAACTATTGAGTAAGAATGTCCATTGGATCGTTTGTTGAATGTTAGTTACAATGCTCATAATCCAATCGATTAGTTTTATTTTCTCAGGTTCTGGTAATTGCCAATAATAGAAAACAAAGCCAAGGACTATCATTGGAAGAATCATCAGGATGATTCGTTTAAAATAACCAAGAATGACCCATATTAGATTAAACAATACAATTGGTATTACGATATCTGTTAGAGAATAGCTAATATTGAGTAACTGAGCATAAAAGTGGTACAGGACCACACTTAAAATGGTGCTTAGAACAAAGCCAAATATCCTGTTTTTTATGTAGCCTTTGGTCTTTTGTTGATCACTCAATAGTTTCATACAGAAGCTCCAGATGAATATCGTTTGTTTTCAGTCGTTCAATCATGAACTCTTGGGCTAATTCTAAGGGTTCTCCAAAATAATAGAAGAAGACCTTCACTGTCTGTTTCTTTAAATACAGTAGTTCATCAACTAAATCACTTGTTAACTGATAAGAAAACACCACACTCATTAGGTCACTACTCTTGTTTTTAAACAGTTGTTGATGCGTTACATTTTGAGATTGTGAAAAACGACCAAGCTGTCTTTGTAGTTGTGATTGCTGATTGGATGAAGAAAAAAGGAGGTTTTCTTGATAGTTGACATAAATTGTGAAACCCTTTTTCAGAGCTTGTGACATAATACTAAAACCACTCTGTAAGATTGTGTCTCGACGTTGTAGCGTGTTTTCATCATTCTCTTTGACAACAGGCAAATCAAAATAATAAGAAATTGTTTTCTCTTTGGATTGATCATACTGCTTCACCATCCATTCCCCAAAACGAGCAGATATCTTCCAATGAATTCGGTGCATGGTATCCCCAGGTTCAAGCTCTTTGATCTTACTAACTTCTAATGACTGATCAAAAGAAGGTCTATTTCTTAGGGTTTCTCCTTCTTTAGATGAGAAATCTGAAGAGTCGTTTTGTGAAATGTTTTGGGGGATGCCATAAACATCAAATGAATTTTTTTTCATCTTTTTCGTTAATGATGTGGTAAATAGTTTTAACGGATCATACAACAAAATCGAAATATCTGGATTAGGCGTTTTACCAATATGATGAATCATTTGTTCAATCCAAAAGACTGCTTCACGATTAGGAGCAATGATGAGACGAAACCGTTGGTTCATCTCATCATAAATATTTAATTCTAAAGTGGTTACTTTGTTTCTATTTTGTAGATATAGAGGGCGAGGTTGAACCATTTGATACTCAACATAGATATCTTCTTGTTGAAGACTAACTCTTACATTTGATTTGTTTATTAGCATTATGCTTAAAGAAATTAGTGGTAAACACAACAAAAAAACAATAATTATTGTAGGAAAATCTCGTTTATCGAAACTGGCGGAGATGATTGCTAGCGATGTAACAATCAACCATGTGATAAACCTAAATGTAATCATTTTGTTTTGATTGGTGTATTCTCTAGAATTGAGAATACTATTTTTTCTGCGTCTGTTGTTTCAAGATAACGATCTTGTTTAAGGACGATTCGATGACTAAGCACCTTGGTCGCTAAGGCTTTCACGTCTTCTGGTAAAACAAAGTCTCTACCTTTGATTAATGCTCTTGACATAGCAGCTTTCATTAACATTTGAGAGGCTCTTGGACTCGCTCCTATGAGAATTTCTTTTCGAGTTCGTGTCTGTCTAACTAAATCAACCACATATTCTTTGATCTCATTTTTTATGTAAACATCATCCAATTGTGCTTGCATCCACAAGACATCCGTTCGTGAACAAACCGGTTCTAAATTGTCAACGGTTCTATTTTTTGTGTTAACGCTTAAGATATCAACTTCTTCTTCTTTAGTGGGATATCCTAAATCAATCTTCATCATAAAGCGATCCAATTGTGCTTCTGGTAAAGGATAAGTTCCTAAATGTTCGATTGGATTTTGAGTGGCAAGAACCATATAGGGTTTTTCTAGTGGATAACTAATTGAGTCAACGGTTACTTGTGACTCTTGCATCGCTTCAAGTAATGCCGATTGGGTTTTGGGTGAGGTTCTGTTAATTTCATCTGCTAAAATGATGTTGGACATGGCTGCTCCAGGTTGAAAAACAAACTGACCTAATGCTGGATTGTATAAGTTGAACCCTGTAACATCGGCTGGCATTAAATCAGGAGTGAACTGAATTCGTTTAAAGGACAAATTAACACTTTTGGCTAATGCTTGAACGAGTGTTGTTTTCCCAATTCCAGGAACATCTTCGATTAAGAGGTGCCCGTTGGCTACCAAGCAAATAAGAGTGTTCTCTATCGCATCATCTTTACCAACAATGACTTGTTGTATGTTTTTTTAATTTCTTGGGTCAATTGCACAAATTTCTTAACATCGATTTCCATCAGAGACTCCTTTATAGTTTACTCAAGTTTATCATAATTAGAAGTTGATGTCTTTTTCAATAACTAATCGATTCTTTGTAAACTCATCCTATGCTACAATGATACTACCAATAAAGGAGATTCAGCATGGAAAAGAAGAAAGATACTCTCAAGATTTCAGTGGATGTTAATCAGAAGTTTACCCCAGATTTAATTGTTCTGAGTATTCATGATACCCAACTCGCAAGAGATACCAAACAAGCTCTTGAATTAAGCAATACCCTTTTCTCAAAACTTCAATCCTCTTTACAACATCTCGGTTTTGATGAATCGGCACTAAAAACAAGATCCTATAATACCTTTGAGAAACGAGAATATGTAGATCAACGTGAGAAAGTATTAGGCATTCAGTACACTCACGAGTTAGAACTCTCTTTCTTAAGAGAATCAAATCAACTCGATGCTGTCTTGAGCCTATTTCTTAAAGACTTTAAAACAACAACTTTTACGATTAATTACCAATTAAGTAAAATGGATGAACTCAAAGACCAACTATTAACAAAAGCCATTCAACAAGCCATTCATAAAGCAAAGATTATTGCGGATGCTGCCACTATGAAACTTGGTACGATTGTTTCTGTTACCAATCAACAAATCGTTGATGACATCCCACTTTATGCTAGACCAGAAAGAAACATGGCGATGAAAGCAATGGACTCTGGTTTAGAGTTTAATCAAATGACACCTGTAGAACAAGAACTATCTGAGAGTATTACGGTTGAGTTTGAAATCTTATAGAACAACTAAAGAATAATATTAAAAGAACCAACTGTTATGATATACTCCCCAAAAGGCAAACACACAAAATATCTAAAAAAGATAAATAATAAAAGTGACTTATTTTTCATCTATTTTCTGTTTTAAATAATAAAAAAAGTAAGATACATCACTTGTTAAAGTGGTATATTTCCTTTCTGTGTCCAATATGAATACCAATAATCAAACATTCGCTATCTTGAATATCTACCAATAATCGATAATCACCAATTCGATAACGCCAATACCCTTTTAAATTACCTACTAAAACTTTTCCTTTAAATCGTGGTTCAGAGGATAGATTTTTTTAATCCAACTCAAAATAGTTTTTTGAACGGAAGGATCTAATTTCTTAAATTCTTTGTTAAATTCGTTGGTGGTTTTTAATTTATAACTCATTCCAGTCAATTCCCACTTGATGACTTAATTCTTCGATGTCCGATAATTCAAAAATTTGATTTAGTTTTGTTTTTCATAACGAGTAACCAATTCCAAATCAAAGTTATCTTCCAATTTCTCAAAGGCTAATTTTTTAATCATGGAAGATATGCTCGTATCGTAGACTTTCGATAATTCATTTAAAATACTTTTTTCTTCTTCATTTAGTCGAATACTAATAACACTCATAAAGACTCCTCCTTGTGTAATACCTTGTAATACATAAAGGAGATAAGAATAATATTGAAGATATATAAGAAAATGAATGTTTTATTC
>JAAYEW010000027.1 GCA_012728555.1 Erysipelothrix sp. | reverse complement strand
TTCTGTACTCTGCCGCTAATGCGCTTATTGTTTGACCTGATTTGCGCTTCTCATATATTTCTATTTTCTGTTCTCGTGTTAACTTAGCCATTTAAAAACCGCACCTCCTTATCTTTGTTCAAGATTTGGGGTGCGGTTCAAACTTACGATTTTTTTATAGATCAAAGTAGAGTGATTTGAGTAAATAAGACTCTTGGTACTGACTTGCTAGCACTTTTAAATAGTTCTTAACAGTCTTCAGATTAACTTCATCTCGATGATACTGATCCACTAAGTTTAAAAAGTGATGTTTTTGATCAATACTCGCAACCTTTTTAAAGTAACCCCAGACATGTTGGAGGGTATTGATGGCTTGTCCTTTGTTTTCTTTTAAAAGGAGTCCTTCCTCAATTAATTGATAAAAAGCTAGCACATTGTTATTCTTCTTATCTTTTAACAATTGGCGAATGTGCTGATAAATGGTTTGTGATTTCTCTAAAATACTATACTTATACAAACTCCACTCTTGTTCAAGATGAACGGTTGTTGTCTTTTCACTAAGAGAGTTGATACCCATCTTGCAACAAAGATTATTTTGAAGTAAAACATCGACCTCGTTGAATTGGAGTGAACTCACAAACTCGACGATGGCGTCAACTATCCCTTCTTGACATGGAAAATGACTGTATATAAGAGGTGGACCATCTGTTTTAGTCCAGGTTTCAAGACATCGATCTATCCATTCATTGGTCTTGTCATCCTTTGTTAAAGAGTAAGTGACTGGCATGTTGTAACACTTTGAAAGATCCAAGACTTCTTCAATACAATCTTTATTACTTTTTACTGCCAAGCGATGGCGAATGGAGGCTGGAATAGTCTGGTTGTGTTCTAGAAAATACTCTGCACTCATCACAATTTTGCTGGTTAAATCAAGATTTATTGAATCAAGCATGTCTGTTATTGTCTTGAGTTGGTGGTGAGAATCTTCTGTGAGTGATTGACTAATGATTAATCTCAGGTTGTTTTCTTTTGTTAATTTTAAAATCTTAGTCAACTTATCCACCGAAAAATCAAGCTCTTGTAAACACAGTTCAAACACAGAAATGTTATTTCTTAAATTATAGTCTATCGTTCTGTCACAGAATGATTGTTGATTAGTCTCTCTATCCAGCCCTATGACTTGATTGTAATATCCAATTCTCATTGTTGGTTCGTTACTGGAAGAATTCCAAAGCGATTGCGATAAAACTGAATTGCACTGGCTCCAATTAGAATCGCCATTCCAACTATCGCAATTATCTGAACCAGTGGGTATTCTCCTTTGAATCCTGTTGGTGATACTAAGAATTGGTAAATACCAAAGTAAGCCCAGGCGACCGGTAAACCAAAGACGGCATTCTGATTAACGAGTTGAATTACAATAACTAGTGCCCCTGCAACAACTAGTATAATCATTGCCCACAGATCTGGTGTGAGTCCAAAACCTTTCCATTCAAGTTTGACTAACGTTGCGGCAATATTCACGACTGTTGCGATAAAGAGCCAACCCGTATAGAAGCCAAAGGTTAGTGGAAATAGGGTGCGCTTTGTTTCTTGGAGCTGGAGTAGTTTCATACAGATTAAAGAAAGCTATATAGCTAAACCAGTGATAAAGAGAACGGATACTTCTAATTGAACATAGGAAAAGCTAACAATCCACGCAATGTTCATTAGACAAGAGATCCAAAACAAGAGCGATGTTTCGTTGACTACTTTTTGAACGTAGGGATCATCTTTTTTGATGAACATCACAATCACTGAAAGAATCAGTAAAACGTAAATGATTCCCCAAATACTAAAGGTCGATGGACCTGGTGTAATTAAGGTGATATACCGATCGGATATTTCTTTTTGAGACAGTCCATTAATATATCCTAGGGCTCCTAGGGTATTAACGATGAGGGTAACTGCTAGAAAACCAAGACTGATCCAAGCTTTTTTAACATGATTCATAATTTCTCTTCTTTCTTATGGTATGGTAGTCCTTTGTACAACTTCCTTGTAAGGACCTTCTTCTATTGATCATTTTATTAGACAAGACGTTAAACGATTCTCTTTTGTACACTTAATCCCAATGAAATGAATATTTTTATTGTGAAAAGTTGTCTTCGATTCCACAACGACATCCTCTTTCTTTTAGAATAGCACAATCTATGAAGTGTTGGTACAGATAAAAAGATGAAACCAGTGTCTCATCTTCTAAGAAATGAATCTTTTGTGTGTTTATCAATCAAATTCGTTAATCGATATCTGTTTTTTCAACGTGTCACTTCGTGTCTTTTGGAATATCGCAGCATCTAAGTATGTCATCGACTCGAATTGTCAAAAAGAAATCCGTTGAATTGGATTTCTAACTCAGATCAAATGTTTTTATTTTTCTTTATTTCTCGATAGATTAAAATCAAAAGAATACTTTGAGTCATCCCAATAACAGCTAATATCATACCAACTAAACTAATGACGCTTTTTATATCTGTCATCCTTTAGAACTTTTTATGCTTAAGAGTTCAGTATATCATCAAAAATTAATCTATCGCACAACATAACTTTGTGACTGCTTGCGTCTACACTATAATAAGCTAACAATAATCATCAGCAACACTGTAACAACAAGTATATTAGTTGCGATACCAAATTTAATCACTTGTCGATGAGACTTTGCAGAAGGATATAACAAAAACCTAAAGAAACAAACAAAGAGGAAAGAAAAGTTTCCAAATGAAATTTCTTTAGAGATTTGTATGTGATTACATGATACAATTCAATCTTCGATTCTCAAATAGAATCCACAAAGGTTTCAATGTAGTCCAAACAGAACGCAACGAATAATTCGATTAGCAGTACCGTAAAAAATAGCAACAATACCATCTAATGAACAAAGATGGGTTTATACATAAAGATTGACACTAGCCGTTGAAATCAAAATACATCTTTTGTAGAATCATAAACATAAATCGAATAACTGTAATGGTATAGTGAATTTGTAACACCTGTGTATA
>JAAYEW010000026.1 GCA_012728555.1 Erysipelothrix sp. | reverse complement strand
TTCTGTACTCTGCCGCTAATGCGCTTATTGTTTGACCTGATTTGCGCTTCTCATATATTTCTATTTTCTGTTCTCGTGTTAACTTAGCCATTTAAAAACCGCACCTCCTTATCTTTGTTCAAGATTTGGGGTGCGGTTCAATTAGTTACGATTTTTTTGTTTTCTTTCTCTTAAAGTTGTCCTTAAATTCCAAGCCAGCATGAATCCTTTGTAGAGTTTTGATGTTGGAACATCAAATTCACCAATGTATTCATTAATTAGAGGGTTGAACTTTGATTTAAAAAGCGTTAAACCATCCTCTAAACTTCCTTCAATACCACCCATGGTACAATAGTTTAACCCTGCTTGTTGTGCTTGTTCCATCACGGTCGCATAAATCGCTTCCTGAGGATAAAAGCGACTATACTTGATGTCAGTACCCGCATAGAGTAACTCAACGATTTGACCATAAGAAACAGTTAACATCGAAGCAATCACAATTCGAGTTTGATCTTTGTGTTCTTCTATTTCATCGCGTAGTTTAACAAAAGAAGCAATTTGTTCCTGTAAATCTCTGGCTTTCTTTGGAGATTTATCAAGGATACGTTCAAGTTCATCTTGTCTACTCTGGATTTCCTTAGAGAACGCTTCATAGTTCTCTTTAGGATTAATAAGGGCAAGATAAATCGTAGCATCGTCTTTGTAATTATCTAAGAAAAGAGTAAAATACGTTTTGTCTCTTAAATTGATGTTTTTTCTGTCTTCCGTTTTCTCAATCATTGATACAAAATCATCCAACAACTCATACGAACCTTGTTCAATGATCACTTTTCGTTTGTTGGCATACTTAATTGCTTGTTGTGTTTTTGTTGGAAAAGTCTTCACTAATTGATCTTGCAACGTTGTAATCGCTACAAATCGAGGCTGAAAGCTATCATGCATCTTCAACGGTAACCCTAAGTGTTTCGCCTCCGCTTGAATTAGAGAGTTGATTGCGACAAGACCTTCTTCAAGTGGTTGAGCTGTATCTTTGTTATCGAATGAATAACGCTTGTAACAGACTGCAGGATCCATTCGAACAAACAAGCATTTCATTTGTTTAGCGAGAGTCTTAAGATTATTTAAGAAAAAAGTGACGACTTCTTGATCACTGTAATCCATTAATGGACCTCGTGGAATGTACGCAAACTTAAACCCCATCGGGAGTCCACGAATCAAAACTAAAGCGGTTGCTACTAGCTGGTTATCTTGATAAACACCAGTATAAAAAGGTTTCCAGTTCTTTTTGATCTTTGGCCAAGCACCCGACTGAAGTAAGGTACTATAGGGATGTTTGCTGGCAAAAGCATCGTATTCATGGATATCCAATTGGGATGAAAAAACTAACATAATGACCTCATTTCCTTTGATATTATAACATAGTTAGCGCAACCGTCGATGCAGTTTTACGGTCGATAAGGTCCACTTCACATTAATCACTGCTTGATACTGTCCATGATTATCGTGGATTCGGTAATATTTATCGTTGTTGTCTTCAAGGTAACTATAAGCAACCACCCAATGATTTCGATAATTCTTAGGACTATTGAGTAGTGTCACTATCCCAACGATGGTTGGAACAGGAACCACAAAATCACAACGTGTTTTCACAATTCCAAAGGTTGGAGTGATCGTTGCTTTAGAGCGCGTTCTAAACAGACTCTCTTTATTCTCAACACGTCTTAATAAGCGATTGATACCATAACTTACATCATAAGCCACAGTACCTGTTGGTAACAGTGAAGGGGTAGTTTTTAACAACGATTGGTATAAAGCCGTGCCAGATCCGCCTTTTGAACGTAGGGTATTGGGTAGCAACGCTTCATCCAGGTAATCTTGATAATAAGCCAACAGAACTGTAGCACTCATCATGCCACAGGTACCATCGCGATTGATCCAGTGTCTGTAATTATAGAATCTTTGTGGATGAATGCCTATCCAATGGTCCGATTGTTGTGGTTCTACCTGTCTTTTTAAAACCGGCTGATAGCTGTTGTTATTTGATAGTGCAAACAGTTTGAGTGGACCATAGTAATAGAGCGTTGAATTGGGTTCAATCTCTACAATTGAAGTAAGGTCATATTCTATCAAATGATTCATAAATGAAATGGAATAGCCACTAGGCAAATAGGTCATCAAAGTGAATCCATTGGAAATAGACTCGATAGTATCAATTGTCAATTCAATTTTTTCTAGAGTTTCAAGTTTCTCTTTAATTGTATTGTGAAGAAATGTTTGGTAAAAAAGAGTTGTCGTCATAGAGTTTCTCCTTGTCTATAGCATAACAAAAAAGAGTAAAAAAAAACCACAATCGTGGTGATTTTTGTTTGATGGTGGTTCCGGTCGGAATTGAACCAACGACACGTGGATTTTCAGTCCACTGCTCTACCGACTGAGCTACGGAACCATGGTTGCGGGGGAAGGATTTGAACCAACGACCTCCGGGTTATGAGCCCGACGAGCTACCAGACTGCTCTACCCCGCGATGTGTGCCTGTTAAGTATAACAGATTCTTTTTTAAAAATCAAACTGGCGGAGGAACTGGGATTCGAACCCAGGCGCCACTTTCGCGACCTACCGGTTTTCAAGACCGGACCCTTCAGCCACTTGGGTATTCCTCCATTGGTGGACCCTGTAGGACTCGAACCTACGACCAACCGGTTATGAGCCGGTAGCTCTGACCAACTGAGCTAAGGGTCCAACTGGTTGATCAACAATGTCCATTTCTAAGTAGTGCTTATACATTATATACAATTGCATTTCATTTTACAACCATAAGATCAAAATAATTATTAAAAAGTTTTAAACCTTTTAATTGACTGTTTCTTGTATTTTTGGTATATTTAACAAGCTTGTCAGCATACTTTACATAAAATAGTCTTGCAAAAACAGAAAGATATTGTATAATGATTAAGCACAGTGTTTCCGGTTCCTTAGCCAAGTGGTAAGGCAATAGACTGCAACTCTGTGATCGTCGGTTCGAATCCGACAGGAACCTCCAGTATTAATGGGGATATGGCGGAATAGGTA
>JAAYEW010000025.1 GCA_012728555.1 Erysipelothrix sp. | reverse complement strand
TAAGTTCTGATACACTTTTCCAGTGAGAACCATGGCAGTTGTCGTAATCATGTTGAGTACAAGTTTTTGGGCTGTTCCAGATTTCAATCGTGTTGAACCCGTTAACACTTCTGGACCCACTTCAATTTCAATTGAGTAGTCCGCTAGCTTTCCAATGTCTGAGTGTTGGTTGCAAGAGATGGCTGCGGTTTTGCATCCGATTTCTTTAGCGAAAATCAGTCCCCCTATGACATAGGGAGTTCTTCCAGATGCTGCCACCCCTATGACCATGTCGTTTGCATTCAAACTGATTCGTTGCAGATCGTCTTTCGCTAAGGTTAGACTATCTTCAGCCCCTTCAATTGCATGTCGGAGTGCTCTGTCTCCACCAGCAATTAATCCTACAACTTGTTCAGGTGAAACACCAAATGTCGGAACACATTCCGATGCATCGAGTACCCCTAGTCTGCCACTTGTCCCAGCGCCTATATAAATTAGACGGCCTTTGTCATTAAAACTTTGTGCTACCTTTTCAGATACCGTTGCAATCACTTCAAGATGATTGCTAATTACTTCAGGTACTTTGGCATCTTCTTTATTCATGATAGAGACTATTTCTAGTGCTGACATCTCATCCAAATTCATGGAATTCGTGTTTCGCTTTTCAGTCATAAAACTTTCCAGTTGCATTAACTCACCTCCTTCTTCTGATTTCTAATATACTGTCATTGAAATATTGTGTCAAATATTTCGGCATACTATGGTATAATGTTTCTTGAAAGCGCAATCATTTGAATAAATAGTGAAAGGATACGAATAAATGAGTTCGGTATTATTACGTTTAAGAGAACTTGATGATTCACTGAGTACTGCTGAAAAGCACATTGCAAAATATATCCGGAGCAATGCTCAAGAAGCAACCACCATGACGATTCATCAGTTGGCTGAAAAATCTTTTACCTCCCCCAGCAGTGTCGTCCGACTTTGTACTCGAGCTGGATTTTCTGGGTTCAAAGAACTAAAACATGCTTTAACGGTTGAGTTAGCTACGTTAAATCTGGATACACAAAGAAAGAATATCAAAGTAGATAACGAAGACCTTGTCCCTACGGTAATCGATAAAGTAACTTATCAAAACATTCAATCGCTTGAAGAAACAGTTCATCTTTTGGATGCCAACGTGATCGAGCATTGTGTCGATTTACTGTTTCAGTGCAAACGAGTTCTTTTGTTTGGCATTGGCTCATCTCAACTGGTTGCTCAGGATTTTTATTTGAAGCTTCTGCGTTTAAACAAAGACGTCGTTGTCAATCAGGATATTCATTCACAGCTTTTGCAAGCAAAAAACTCTTCCTCCAATGATATCGCAATGATCTATTCTTATTCTGGAGAAACATCTGAAATACTAGAGCTTTTAGACTATTTACAAATCAATAAAACACCGATTGTTTCTATAACACGCTACGTCCATTCCCAGCTGTCAAAACGTTCTACTTATTGTTTGTATACCAGCGCCTCGGAGCCTTTGTTTCGTCATGGAGCCATGTCTTCTCGTTTAGCCCAGCTAAATATTAACGATATCTTGCTCTCTGTTCTGATTAATAAAGATTACAACAAGAACATGAGTCAACTGACCTTTACCCATATAAAAAAGCAAGATAGGTAAGCCTCTTGCTTTTTTATTGTTATTTTATGTTGATGCCATCCTCAATCCAGATGGAAACACTTTGACCATGGACTAGAAAGTCGCCATACCCTGCCTCATTAATAATCACTTTGGCTAAGTGATGACCAGTGTAGTCGGAATAGGTTTTATTTGCCTGGTGTTCACCAAGATACATCGATATCATTGAATCTTCTTTGTTTGAGAATAAGGTTGCACTTGGATGAGGATACTCGTTGTCCCCTTGTCTTACCCAGCCAATACAATTTGAATTGATAAAATAATCATCTTGGTCTCCATACGCAAAGTTCTTTCGACAATACAACAGTTTATCAATGGTGTCTTTCTTGCCAGGTTGTGGATGCTCGCCTTCAATTCCAAAGTAGTCGCCAGCAAAGACACAAGGAAAACCATTTTTGTGCATCAAAATCATGGCATACGCTAAAGGTTTGAACCAATCCTCTACCCAGGAACTTAGAGCTTGATCGGGTTGAGAATCGTGATTGTCGACAAAGGTAACAGCATGAAACGGATGATTAATCATTAGCGAGTTATCAAAGATGGTTCTTAAATCAAAGTGTTCACCCTGAAGAGATGCTTCATAAAAATTGTAATGGAGTTTGACGTCAAACAAATCAAACTCATAATCTGTTTGATAGAGATAATTATCTTTACTCCCTGTGTTGGCGCTCCAGTATTCCGCAAAGACATAAAAGCCTTCGTACTTTTGTTGAAGATATTTGACAAAGTCACGAACGAAATAATCATTGATGTGTTTAACAGCATCCAAACGGAAGCCATCAACACGGGTTTCTTGGATGTACCAATCAGCCCAACGATACAACTCCTCTTTCACATCGGGGTGATCGTGGTTGATATCCGCAAACATTAAGTAATCATAATTGCCTTTTTCTTGACTAACCCCTTGGGACCACGATTTATTGTCTCCTAAGATTTTATAGATGCCACTTTCTTTGGTTATATCATCGTAATCGGTACCACTAAAGTGATTAAAGTTCCAAACAAACTCAGAGTACTTCCCCTTTCGGTTAGGGAAATTAAACCCTGTAAAGCCTTCGATGTCTTTGGGTGCTTCGATTTCTTCCAAGCGGTTGTCAGGATTGACACGAACCGCTTTAAATAGTTCTTTGTAGTCAGCTCCACCTTTATGGTTTAAGACAACATCAGCATAGACTTTAATGCCTGCTTCTTTAAGGACCCAGATACATTTTAAATACTCTTCTTTGGTTCCGTTTTTGGTGCGCACAGTGCCTTTTTGGTCAAACTCTCCTAAGTCATAAAGATCATAGGTCCCATAACCCACATCATAGCCCCCAGCTGCTCCTTTAAAAGCTGGTGGTAACCAAATACCTGTAAACCCCAAATCTTTGAGGGTCCATGCATAGTCACTGACGCGGTTGTAGAATTGACCATCGCCACTAGTAAACCAGTTAAACCCTTGAAGCATTGTTTTGTTCATTGGATCCCTTTCTTTCTTAGCTTTTCTAGCATGTCTTTGGTCATTGCTTGTAAGTCGTAGTGAGGCTCAAAATTCCAGTCTTTTTTAGCATCCGATGAATCGATGCTATTTGGCCATGAGTCCGCAATGCTTTGGCGCACCGGATCAATATCGTAGCGAATCGTGAAGTCTGGTAGAATTTCTTGAATTGCTTGAGCGAGTTCTTTAGGGGTAATACTCATGGCAGAGACATTATAAGCATTGTGATGATGAAGCTTATCAAAAGGAGCTTCCATTAAATCGACAATGGCTTTTAAGGCATCGGGCATATACATCATATCCAACTGAGTGTCTTCACTCAAATAACAGGTGTACGATTGATGCTTGAGTGCTTCATAAAAAATATCGACCGCATAATCAGTGGTGCCACCTCCTGGTAACATTTGATAAGAGATAAGTCCGGGAAAACGAACGCCTCGAACATCGACATTAAAGCGTTTGACATAATAGTCGCACAACAGTTCTCCGGAAACCTTGCTGACACCATAAATAGTCGTTGGTCTTTGAATAGTGACTTGAGGGACATTGTTTTTGGTAGTGGAGGGTCCAAAGGCTCCGATACTGCTAGGATGGAAGACTTGACACTTGTATTTTCGAGCAACTTCAAGAACATTGAAGAGCCCATCCATGTTTATTTTCCAGGCTAAGGTTGGTGTTTCTTCCCCAACAGCGGATAACAGTGCTGCTAGATGAATAATGGTATCGACTTGATGTTTGATGACAGCCGCTTCGATTTGATGATAGTTGGTCACATCAATCAGTTCAAAGGGTCCGTTATCAACCATCATTTCATAGTTGGAGGAAATGACTTGACTGACTCCATAGATACTGCGTAAATAGTCTTTGAGTTCACTGCCAATTTGACCAAAGGCACCAGTAATTAATATTTTCTTCATTAGAGTCCGAGTTCCTTTTTGACGTCTTTATAGATTTGTAAAGCTTGATCGAGTTGTTTGTAACTGTGAGCACTGGTCACCATGTTGCGAATTCTACCAGTTGTTAAGGGTACGGTTGGAAAGACAATGGCTTTGGCATAGACTCCTTTTTCAAAGAGTCGTTTTGAAAATTCTTGGGTTAAGGTTTCTTCACCAATAATACACGGTGTAATAGGTGTTTCTGAATGACCAACATCAAAGCCTAAGTCAAGAAGTCCTTGTTTAAAGTAGTTGGCTTTTTCCCACAACGTTTCTGTGAGACTTGGATCACTAAGAATCAGGTCTAAGCTTGTTAAACAGGCAGCCGCAGAACCTGGGGTCATCGATGTAGAAAATAAGAACGGTCTAGCCCGGACTTTAAGCCAATCGATTAACGCTTGAGTCCCAGCCACATAGCCTCCGACAACACCAACAGCTTTGGAAAGGGTTCCCATTTGAAAGTCAACCTCTTTGGATAGACCAAAATGATGGACCGTGCCTCGGCCATGACCCCTCACTCCAGACCCATGAGCGTCATCAACATAAGTGATAAGATCATATTTTTTAGCAATGGCGACAATTTCAGGGAGTTTGCAGAGATCTCCATCCATGGAGAAAACACCATCGGTGATGACCATGATTTTATTATAAAGTCCGCTGTCTTTGGCGGCTTTGGCTTTTTGTTCTAAATCAATCATGTCACTGTGCTCGTAACGAAGAATTTTCGCCCGAGATAATCGACAACCATCAATAATCGAGGCATGATTAAGAGCATCGGATAAAATGGCATCGTTTTTGTCCATGATTGCGGAAATGGCTCCCATGTTACAGTTGAAGCCGGATTGAAAGACAATGGCTGCTTCAGTGTCTTTAAATTCGGCGAGTTTTCTTTCTAACTCTTCATGAATACTCATGGTGCCATTAATGGTGCGAACAGCTCCAGCGCCAGCTCCATAATGCTGGGTAGCTTGGATGGTCGCTTCAATCAGTTTGGGATGATTGGCTAAGCCTAAGTAATTATTGGATGATAGATTAATGTAATCTTTTTCACCAATTGTAATGATAGGTTGATTGGGTCCACGGATGCTATTGATTTCATTGTAGAGCCCCTGCTCTTTGAGTTCTTTTAAGTTGGTTGTTAAAAAGTGTTGCAGTGTCTGATTGGACATAGGTTCCTCCTGGATGTAGTTTCTTGTTAAAAGGGTATTTTAAGTAGTACTGTTAAAAGATAATAAACAAGTGGAATAATGATGGCGGGTAGGTAATTGGCAACATCGATATCGATGATTTTGAGTAGTTTTAAGCCTAACGCAAAGACCAATAGTGATCCGATTGCTGACATTTCTAAAATAACAGCAGGAACCAAGATGGGCTCTAACACTAACGCGAAAACATAGATGAGTCCTTGGTAAAGAATGATACTGAATCCTGCTAGGGCTGTTGACTTTCCATAGATGGTGCCATAAATGATGGCACTTAAAAAGTCAAGGACACTTTTGGTTACTAAAATAGTTGGATCATGTAGTAATCGGATATTTAAAGGGCCAATAATGGCCAGTGAACCAACACAGGTAATTATACTCAGCGTGATAAATCCATTCATAAAGTCAGAGTCTTGGGTTTTTGCTTTGTTTTGAATGTGTTTTCCGATTGTATTAAATCCTTTTTCAATATTTAGTGCAGTCCCAACTATTCCCCCAAGGACTCCACTAATTAACAGTAATATAGGATTGTTGGTCTGAATGGCACCTTGAATACCGATAACAATAACACTGAGATTAGCGATTAAGAGTATCGAGTGAATAATTGTTTCACTGACTCTTTTTTTAACTGCGGTACTAAGAAGTGCCCCTACAATGACTAAGGCACCGTTGAGTAGAATGTACTTCATGGTTACTCGATCGTTATCTCAATGTATCCTTGAGCTTTCTTTTCGACGATTTCTGCGATACCGGCTCTGACTGTTCGGATGTTTCGATCAAAAATATCACTCATGCCTTCTTTTTGTAAGGCGTTGTGGCACAGCACAATATCGAGATCAGTTCGATAGAAGCGTCCACGTTCTGCTTTAAAATGAGTGACAACATCGCCAGAAAAGACAACTTCGATGTCTAGAATGTGACCACTGTCTTGGAAGTATTCTTGTAGATTCATGATTTTTGTAAAGAGTTTATCAATGAGTTCTTTTTTTTCAATGCGAAACAGGACTTGATACTTCATACTGTTCTCCTTTGGACTGTCTCTATCTTATCATTTACGGCTCTTTTTGTAAAAAACAATCAATCAAAAAAAACATCCTATTGGATGCTTTCAAAGATGATTTTGATTTCTGTTACGGTTCCCATAATGGACTGAATTCCCCCGGCGGATAAATAGATTCGGTTGGGATCGAGTGATTTAATTCTGTTGTTTAAAGCCGCTTGTGTTTGATTCACTAACTCATTGGATAAGGTTTTGGCAGCATCGACTGTCGCATCCATAAGGAGTCCTCGATCGATGGCCAAGATGAGTTCAGGATTGGTTTGTAAGATGTATTCATAGGACACTTCTTGACCATGAGTGGCACTTTCAATTTGTGGATCAACATTGATAATTCCTAATTCATCAAACAAGAAACCAAAGCGTGAGCCTTTGCCAAAGGCGGAGATATTTCCATCATTGGTCATTAAGATTAGTGTCTTGAGGTTTTTTGTGGTGACTAACTGTTTGGTCTGTGTGACCAGTGTTGTTAATTGGGACAATAAGGTTTCCGTTTTCTCTTCTTGGTTGAAAATTTTTGAAAATTCAGTGTTGATGCGTTTTACATCCTCCATCATCTTCTGATTGTCTACACTCATGTAAACAACCGGTGCAATTTTTTTAAGATCATCATAGAAATCAGCTGTTCTTGATGAGATAAAAATTACATCCGGTTTAAAGGCAGCAATCTTTTCTAAGTTGGGTTCTTTGAGCCCTCCGATTTCACTGGCGTTACTGACATAGTCTTTTAAGTAATCCGGAGCACTGTTGACAACGGCTCCTAAGGCTTCAACTTCATAGTCGACTAATTGCATAAAATCAAGTACCGCATAATCAAAGGAGACAATTCGTTTTGGTTCAAAGGGAACGTCAACGGGTCCATTGTTGTCGGTAATGGTGATTGTTTCAGTTTGAGTGCTCGCTGCTGGTTGACTACAACCAACAAGCAGTAAGAATAAAATGGTTATCAGTGTTATTTTTTTCATCGTATTTTCCTTCTAATAGTAAACGCAAATGCGCTGTTGATTGATTTCATGGATGTTAATGTCCATGCCATAGATTTCTTTGAGGATGGGTGAGTTAATGACCTCAACAGTGTTGCCTTCAGCAATTAACTGGCCATCTTTTAAGGCGAAGATATAGTCAGCATAACACGACACAAAATTGATATCGTGAATGACTAACAAAATGGTTTTTCCATAGTCGTCGCGGAGTGTTTCTAGAAGTTTCATAATTTGGACTGCTTTTTTCATGTCTAAATTATTGAGGGGTTCATCCAAAAAGAGATAGGGTGTATCTTGAGCAATGACCATGGCAATGTAGGCCATTTGGCGTTGTCCCCCACTTAACTGATCCAAATAGCGATCTTGTAGCTCTGTCATCGACGTGATTTCCAGTGCTAATTTTACTTGTTTGAGATCCTCTTTATTCAGTCGATTTTTGGAGTAGGGAAAGCGTCCAAATTCCACCAGTTCTCTGACGGTTAAACGCAGGTTGAGGTGGTTGGATTGATTGAGAATCGAGAGTTGTCTGGAGAGTTGATTGTTTTTAATGTCTTTGATGGGCTGGCCATTCAAAAGCACGTCCCCGTGATCCATGGCAAGGGTTCGCGCAATGATATTGATTAGCGTGCTTTTTCCTGCACCATTACTACCGACAATCGCAATAATTTTCTGTTTGGGTAGATTGAAAGACACTTCACTGAGTACCTTTTTATCTTGATAGGATTTGTCAATATTTTGTATTTGAATCATGTTATCGCTCCTTAATTAAGAGATAAAGAAATGTCATTCCACCGATGAAATTAATCAAAACCCCAAGGGTGGTACTGTTGTTGAAGACTCGTTCAATAAGTAAGGTCGAACTTACTAGAAAGAGAATACCAATGACAACCGCATACAGAATTCGAGTTGAGTGTTTGTAGGTATTGGCTAATTTTCGACTGAGACTGGTAACAATAACTCCTAAAAACGAAAGTGGTCCGACTAAGGCGGTGGATACTGCTACCAAAATTGAGATTAAGATGAAGGTTTTAAGAACAATCTGTTGATAATCCACTCCTAGATTAATCGCCACATCTCGTCCTAAACTCAAAACATCCAATGTCTGAAAATCAGCAATCGCATAGAGGATCACCAGTATGGTGATGATGGTTCCAATGAGTAGTAAACTGGTGTTAACATTACTGAAGCTCGCAAACATTCGTGTTTGTAAAGTATCAAATTCATTGGGGTCCATCAGAACTTGAAGAAAGGTAGATACTCCTGAAAAGAGTTGTCCTAAGACCATTCCTACTAAGACCATAATGTAGATGTTTTGAGTTTGACCTTTGAGAAACCGTTTGAAGAGAATCAGTGAGAATCCGACCATTAGCCCGATGGATAATAGAAAGTCACTGGTTTCGCTCATCATTTTTAGGGAGTGAGATCCCAAAAAGAAGATGACTACAGTTTGTAAGAGTAAATAGAGAGAATCCAGTCCCATGATTGAGGGGGTTAGGATGTGGTTGTTGGTGAGGGTTTGAAAACTGGTACTTGAGTAGCCTACTGCGACACTGGCTAAGACCATGGCGATTAGCTTGGTGGCTCTAAGGGATAAGAAGTACATTTCTAGCCCACTGACTAGTCCAAAGAATAAATAGATAAGGGTCATGAGCAGTGTTGCTGTTATTAAGAATTTAAGGGATTGTTTCATTTAGAGTCCCCCTTTTTGATCATGTTCATAAAGAGTATGGCTCCAAGAATACTGATGATGACACTGATTGATATTTCGTAGGGAAAGATGAGGCGCCTGGATATCAGATCACACAGTAGCAAGAAATTGGCTCCTAGAAGCGCTGTCATTCCAATGGAGTTTTTAAGGTGATCGCCTTTGATCATGGTGACCATGTTGGGAATAATAAGTCCCACAAAGGGAATGGTTCCAATGGTCACAACGACACTGGATGTCATGACACTGACAATGATTAGTGCGATGGTGACCATGGTGTTGTAGTTGAGTCCTAAATTGGTGGTGATGGTTTTTCCCATACCGACAATGGTGAAGCGACTCGCAAAGATCATGGCTATCAAAAGAAATGGAATCCCGACCAGCAATAACTCATATTCTCCTTTTACAATTAAAGAGAAAGACCCTTGTAGATAGGTGGTCATGGATTGGACTAGGTTCATTTGATAGGCGACAAAGGTTGTGAAGGAACTGATGACACTTCCCATGATCATTCCTATCAGAGGAACAAGGATCTTGTTTTTGACTTTGAGCTGTTGGATGAAAAGAACAAACAGCAAGCTTCCTAATAGCGCAAACCCAAAGGCAATGGTCATTTGTAGCAAAGGTGCTTGATTGCGAAAAACAATCATGGAGACTAAGATGCCCAGTCGTGCCCAGTCCATGGTCCCTGTGGTAGAGGGGGATACGAAGCGATTGGCATGGATGGTTTGCATGATCAGTCCCGAAATTGAAAGACTTGCTCCAGACAGGATTACGGCCATTAAACGTGGAAGTCGTGAAACGAGCAGTGTAAACTGGCTGTTTCCTTGTCCAAAGAATACTTCTTGCCAGGAAAATTGAAGGACACCGGTTTGGATACTGAAAAGTGAGAGCATCATAAAAAGAACACTGTGTAGTGTGGTGGAGGTTAACAGTTGGTTGCTTTTATTTCTAATGGTTTCACCCATTTGATCACCTTTTCTCGTTAAGAAATTCTTAACTTAGGTATAAAGTTACCAAGCGTTAACTCACTTGTCAAGCAATGTGTTCTCTATCTTTGTTATATAACTGAAT
>JAAYEW010000001.1 GCA_012728555.1 Erysipelothrix sp. | reverse complement strand
TAACCAACCTCGCAATGTGACTACCCTTCAAAGCAGCAATAAACAGATTATTCTTCCATTCACTTATAACTTCTGAATCATAGAAAGTCATTCCACTTGGAGCAATCACAGGATCCCAAAAATACACAGGTTGTTCTAACCCTTCTTTTTGGGTGATCCCCTTTCCAACAGCTTGTCCGGAATACTCAAGCCCATAACTAATCAATGGCCAACCATAGTTCTTACCATATTCAATTAAGTTCAGTTCATCGCCACCTTTAGGACCCATCTCAGAAGCATACAATTGATTAGTTTTAGGGTGAATAGCAAGTCCTTGAACATTGCGATGTCCATAGGAATAGATTTCAAGATCAGCCTCTATTGAATTAGAAATAGGTTCGGTTGCTACTGGTTTTCCAGTTGAAGTAATGTGAACAATTTTCCCATAGCCATTGCCTAATTCCTGAGCCCATTGGCGAGTCTCAAGACTTGATCTCTCACCAGTAGACACAAAAATATTCCCTTCTGTATCAAAAACAAGTCGACTACCAAAATGGAGTCCATTTTGATAGTACGGAAGTGCTCTGTAAATGATTTGAAAGTTCTCAAGCTTTCGTTCATCCTCAGATAAACGGCCATGTCCAACCGCTGTAACAGAACCTGTCTCACTTTTTTCTGAGAACGTAAAATATAGTTTGCGGGTTTCATTAAAGTTAGGATCCATTACCACATCAAGTAGTCCTGCTTGACTACTCGTCTCTAAAACAGGAAAACCCTCAATAGGTTGACTCACTGTTCCATCACGATTCACAATCACTAAGCTTCCTTGTTTTTGAGTGACTAAGAATCGATTCTGAGTAAAATTGCTAATTGCCCAAGGACGACTCAGTTGATCTGTGATAACACTCACTTGTAAATTTATTGTTGTTTTAATTCCTTGAACACGTGTTTGTCCCTCAAAAGCAGGTTGATAGTTTGTCTCAGGATTATGAGTTTCAACAGGATTAAGAGTTGATGAGGGTGTTTCTGGGATACGATTTTGAGATTGGCACGAAGTGATTAGAAGCACCAACAATCCCAACCAGAGTCGCTTTGTCATTGAATCATCCTTTCTAGACAGTATTTATAATGCGATTGTATCACTAACAATTAAGTATTCTCAACACATTCACTTAAACAAATTTCAAAATTAATGGCTAATCCATACGATTCGCCATTTTTAGTAATTGGTTTGTGTCCAAACCAAAGCGTTCATAAGCACTGTGAGTTCGCTCTAAATACCACTGAAAAGGTCGACCCTCTTCTTGTGTTTCGGGCATTAAATACCCTAGTGCTTGTACAGATTCACCATTCAGACGAACTGTAACTATTTTTTTATAATACCATCCAAACTTAAGTCCCTCATAACCATCAAGAATTACTACATCCCCTTTTGAAATTAACTACAAGATACCTGGAACCTGACTTCCTTTATTTTCATCCAATGTTCATAATAGCTGGTACTCGCAGAACGAAAACTTAAACTATAATCTTTCAAAACAACCGGTCCAAACAACTGATGATCGTTACAACGATCATTCATTTGAGCTTCACTCATGTTACATCCATACGCAAGATATCATATTTTACTTTTCATCGACATCGATTTCCGACTTTCTTTAAACATGCTAGTTGATTCTCTATCAACATTAAACGAGCTGTTTTATTTCCAATTAACCACTAGGATTACTATAACATTCACAAACTGTCAGATAAATACGTAAATCATTAATAGAAAGTGCTGTAGTCATATTAACTGATTCAAACAAATTGTCATGGTACAATGATTTTGACGAAAAGGAGAAATTAAATGAAAAAAATACAAGCTGCGGAAGCTATGGTAAAAGTCATCACCGATTGGGGTGTTGACCATATTTATGGGATTCCAGGAAGCTCCACCAATTCCTTGATGAGAGCCCTAAAAATATACGAAGACAAGATTCAATATATTCAAGTCCGTCACGAAGAAGGAGGCGCCTTAGCTGCTTCCGTAGACGCCAAACTAACCGGTAAAATCGGAGTTGCTTTTGGTTCAGGTGGACCAGGGCACACCCACCTTATCAATGGGATGTATGATGCAAAATTCGACAGAGTCCCAATGCTTGTCATTGCGGCAAGCACCCATTCTAAAAATCTAAATACAGACTACTTCCAAGAAATGGATCCTGTTCCACTCTATACCGATGTTTCAGTTTATAACCGAATGGTCTTAAATCCAAGTGAATTACCACGAGTCATCGATCAAGCAATTCGGACAGCATACCGTGATCGAGGAGTCGCAGTGGTTCATGTTCCAGTCGATATTGGGTATGCTGAAATTGACGATACCTATGTGTCTAGTGCTTTTGCCTACGAACCAACCTTTCCACTACATCACCAAAAAGACATACTCAAGACCCTTGAGCTGATTAAAGAAGCTAAACGTCCAGTTATCTTTGCGGGAAGAGGAACTCATCATGCAAGAGAAGAACTCAAAGCCTTCTCTGAAAAATACTCCATACCAGTCATTCTGACTTTCTTAGGAAAAGGGGCAATGGATGACGCTCACCCACATCTTTTAGGCCAACTTGGTCGACTTGGCTCAAAGCCATCCATGGAAGCGATTGAAAAGACAGATTTATTAATTATGATCGGAGCAGAATATCCCTTCGGTCGTGATTACTTTAAACAAGACATCAAGTCGGTTCAAATCAACACGGATCCTGTCGCTTTAGGAAAACGCCTACCATCGACTTTAGGAATCCTTGGAGATTCAAAAGCAGTCATGGCCGATTTAGTTGCGATGGGAGAAAAAATTGAAGAAACAACTTGGCTCAAAGCCAATGTCATTAACCGTAAGAATTGGTTAACATGGATTCAAAAATTTGAAGATAGCAATGATACTCCAATGCGACCAGAACCCGTTATGAAAGCTCTAAATGAGCTAGCCAATGATGACGCTATCTACATTATCGATGTTGGTAATAATGTCATTCTTTCCAGTAGAGAGCTTATGTTTACTGGTAAACAAAAACACACAACTTCTGGAACGTTTGCGACCATGGGCATCGGACTACCAGGTGGAATTGCCGCAAAACTATCGTATCCAGAAAGAGAAGTCTATACCCTTTCCGGTGATGGGGCAATGGCCATGATGATGCAAGAATATATGACCCAGCTCAAATATAAACTTCCAATTATTAACCTTGTTTTGTGCAATGAGTCCTATGGTTTTATCCAAGTCGCTCAAGAAACAGAAAACAAAGAAACCTTTGGAGTTGATTTGCCAGTTGCTGACTACGCAAAGTTTGCAGAAGCAATGGGTGGAGTTGGTTATAAAGTAGAGAACTACGATCAGTTGGTAGATGCTCTGACAAAAGCAAAAGCATCAACAATTCCTGTCATCATCGACATTAAGGTGGGCAATGTTAGCCATTTGCCTGCTCACAAACTCGTGTTAGACACTGAACACCACAGCCAAGAAGATATCGATGCCTTTATTCAAAAATATGAAGTTAGCGAAATGCCGGTCTTAAGAGAAATCTTAGCCACTCTTGAATAATTAAACAAAAATGAGGAAACCTAAACGGTCTCCTCATTTTTTATTTTCTCATTTCTTTGGTACCAATCCACGGAATAAAACGGGGTGTTTTCTTAGCATACTCTAAGTACTCTGGACGATTTAAGTATTTTCTTTCTAAAAGAGGAATCCCCGATAAATAATTGATTAAGTAAGTAATTAAAAGTGGTGAAACTAGACCAAAGAAGGAATGAAGCCCTTGAAAGGATGTAATAAAGACTCCCCACCAAAAGACAACTTCCCCAAAATAATTTGGGTGACGAGTAATTGACCATAACCCTTGATCCATGATTTTTCCTTTATTGTCAGGATTCTTTTTAAACTGAGCTAATTGATAATCCCCAACAATTTCAAAGAATAATCCAGTTGCAGCAATGACTAAACCAACAATCATCAAAACGAAATTGACTTCAGTTTGATTAGCAACCGCATTCATCGAAGAGAACATCATGATATAGGATAGTATGCCCTGTAGAACAAACACCTTAAAAAATGCTTTTAATAAAGGAAAACGATCTCCCCAATTTTTTCTAAACTGAGCATAGCGAAAGTCTTCGGGTTTTCCCCAGTTCCGTTTAAATAAATAGTACCCTAATCTTGCTCCCCAGATGACGATTAGTAAAATACTAAGTGTTATCTGAATGTCTGGTTGATACGTTAATACTAGAAACACGCCAACTATACTCATTCCAAGGCCCCAGGCGATATCTACTAATCCGTAGTTTTTTTGTTGAACTGAGACAAAGAACCAAGCAATAAAGAAAGCTAAGACAATGAAAGCAGTTGTTAAATAGACCATTAGTTTTTCTCCCCCTTATACATTACTGCCACAGCAGTACTGTTTTCTCCAGCACTTAACGCAACAATTGCGGAAGTTTGAGTCACATCAATGTTGTTATTAACATTATCACTAAAGTACTGTTCCCATATTTTTGCTGTCTGTGCACCACTGGTGTAACCCACTAATAATTCATCAATGTGTTGTTTATTTTTAATAACTTTGCGTTTGATTGTTTTTTGGTTTCCCTTGATTGTGAAACCAATATTGGTAAGTGCCCCATTCCCCTGTTCATCAAGTGTCACAATTGGTTTGAGTTTTAAGCGTTCAAACAGTGATCCTAAATGTTGAGGAATCCGACCCGATTTGATCATTGGTTTTAGATCAGAAACGGAAACATAAATCTTTACGTTCTTTAAGTCTTTTTCAAGCATCTTAACAATGTCATCAAATTCCATCTCTTGTTGAATGTATTGGCCAGCTTTTTTGACTAATAGTCCTTGAGCTAGTGAATTCAGTTTGGAATCAATGATCGCAATATTTAGAGGTCCACTGTAATTATTGATGGCTTGGGTATAAGCATTATACATCCCACTTAGTCCTGAAGAAACACTAACTATAATCACCTGTTGGTAACTCTTTTCTAGGCTTTCTAACAACCGTAGAATGGTTTGTTGATTGGCCATCGAACTGGAGATGGCATGTTTTTTTGTTTGAATCAAGTCCAAAATTTTTGAATTAGAAATTGTTACCTTATCCAGATGTTCTGCATCATCAATCATGATAGTGAGTGGTATCATGTGGACATTGTATTGTTTTAGAACACTTTCTGGTAAATCAGCAATTGAGTCAGTCACCAAAGCAATCGATTCTTTGTTGTCGTAAATATCAAAGTATTGTTGCTTCATATCATCTGCCTTGATTTTATTAACGACACCATAGTTTTCTAAGATACCTAAGACTTCTTTCGGTTGATTGGTGTGAATGTGAATTCGCGAATGCTTTTGTCCATGAACAAGAACCATTGAGTCCCCATACTCTTCAAGAACATGTTGCAAATTATCAGTATTCTTGACGGTAGACATCACAACTTCAAGACAATATTGGTAGTTTGGTTCGTCAATCCAGTGTTCTTTGTTATCATCAGTAATAGCATAAGTATGAGTAAATTTTTTGACTTCAGAGCTTTGGGCACCAATTAATGAGTCGGTGAGTCCTTCGACAAATTCATAAAAGCCTTGTGCCCCAGCATCCACAACTCCATGACGTTTCATGACTTTGTGTTGGGTTGCTGTTTTTTGTAACGCTTCATAGGCACTTTGACGTGCATAAATCAGAGATTCACTTAAAGAACTGGCTTTTATTTTCTCAAATAATGTATTGGCCCAAACTCTCATAACAGTTAAGACCGTACCTTCTTGAGGAACTTGGACGGAGCGATACGCCTCATCTACTGCCGTATAGATTGAATGAATGAGTTGATTGACATCATCATGAACTAGTTGATATCCTGAAGATAACCCGTTGAAGTATTGAGCAAAGATCATACCAGAGTTCCCTTTAGCACCTTCTAGACTCTTATCTGCAATCGACACGAGTGCTTCGTTAATGCTCATGGTCGATGTGTCATCAATGGTACTGATTGAGCGCATTAAAGATGCTAAATTGGTTCCTGTGTCACTGTCCGCAACAGGAAAAACATTTATCTCGTTAAGTTCATGGCGAAGATCGATGACACGATTGGCTCCTTGCTTAAAAGCTGATAATAATCGATTTCCAGTAAGCAGTACTTCTTCCATCTTTATGCTCCCCTAAACAAAAATGCGACAAGTGTGGAGGTGATACTGCTGGCGAATCCTCCCCAAAAGATATCGACAACCGATACCTTCCAAGACCAACCTTTCAGTGTGGATAAGTTTGTTAAATCATAGGTTGCATAACAAACAACTCCAAATAAAAATCCTAACAAGAGTACTTTTTTCACGTCAAACGGATTTAGATTAGGAACAATCACAAAGGTCAACATTCCTACAATGTAAATAACATAAAAAATGGCAGCTGGTAATACACTCACTGGTTTTAGTAAGTGCCCAATCTCTCTTTTTAAAAATGGCCATGCGATTACCCCTAACCAAATGCCATCAACAATTAAAAAGATAACTGAAGCTGCTAAAAATAATTGAACATATAGTTTCATAAACAATCTCTTTCTACATAGCTTAATAATAATTATCACTAATGCGATAATTAACTTTATCATATTTTAGTGAAAAATATACCATAATACCCAACTTTCACAAAAATTTATCTTCTATTTTTAACAGGTTAACTTTTAGTACTCCGGTTATTAATTTGATATAATGTACCTACCAAATGAAATGAGATGACAACATGAAGCCTACAATTTTTGTCATCATCGGTTTTAATTCAAGCACCTATGGTTTTGCGAGAAGTCTTCATTCTAATTACGGGATTAAACCTTATGTCTTTGGTGATGAAGAAGAAACCTCCCCTATTCTATTCTCTTCTATTGTTGATTGTCATCCTGTTAGAAACTTTTATGACAAGCATGTCTTTTGCCGTGTTCTGATTGACTTTGCTAAAAAACAATCGCATCAATGCATATTACTTACAAGCAGTGAGTTGAATCTCTTTTATATTGAAAATGACTACGATCAATTATCTAAATACTTCATTATTCCCTATCCTAAACCACTTGTAAATGAATCTTACTTTGATAAACATCTTGCTAAAAAAGTGTGTGAATTGGCAAAGATTCCTTATCCAGTGACAGTTTCATTGACAATTGAGAATGAGGACACATTTATTCCCAATTCACTCAAATTCCCCGTTGTTTTAAAACCATCGGTATCAGCCTTATATAAGAATCTTGTATTTGATAATAAATCAAAGAACTTTTTTATTTATAATGAAGAACAATTGCAATTCGTTTCAAAGAAAATTAGGCAAGCTGGTTATACTTCCTCATTACTGGTTCAAGAAATCATTCCCTCAGAACAATACAATGAATACAGTGTCAATGGCTACATCGATCAACAAGGTCATTTGAGAGTAGTTGCTTTTGGTCGAGCGTTGTTGGGATGGCCAAACCCAACGCGAAGGGGTAACCATTTGGTCATTGTGAGTGTTACTGAAAAGGAGCAAACACTCCTTTTGTCTCTGGTTCACCGTTTCTTTAGCGTACATACTTACTATGGCTTCTTTAATATTGATTTTATTCAAAATTCACAAACGGGTGAAATGGTCCTGATCGAATTTAATCCTCGCCAAGGACGTTCACACTTTTATTGTGAATTATCAGGTGTTTCTTTAGTTCAAGCAATTGTGGATGATGTTGTTGAAAATCAACCTTTTATCAAAACAGAATTACCATCACGTTCTTTTGTTTGGTTAGATGCCTCACTAAAGCATGTTTTTGATCATCTAGTCACTTCTCAAAAAGAAAGACTTGAGAATGAGATTACTTCCAACAACATTGATTTCACGTGGACGTATCCCTATGATTTGAAAGAGTCCCAACGATTTAAGAAGCATGTCACTATTAAGATAAACAATATGGATAAACTCTTAGTTACATCATCTGAATAACTTGTTTGGAACCTATCAAAGCAACACTTTAGAACTTTCTAGTTTACTTAGTAGTCAACCAACCTATCCAATTGCATGGGTTGGTTTTTTTGATCAGGAACTCGTCTGTTGTGGGCAAAACCGTTGTGTAATGTTGGTATACTATTTATACTAATAGCACATAGAAAAGAGAGAACGATAACGATGAATACTGTTCAATTTGGAATTGATACCTTTGGTGAGTTAGCTTACCACGATGATACACATAAATTATTAAGTTATGAAGAATCCTTGCGAATGATTGTGGAAGAAGTGAAGTTAGCGGATACGCTAGGCATCGATGTTGTTGCGCTGGGTGAACATCATCGGGCTGAATATTCTATTTCAGCGCCAGATACAGTGCTTGCGGCATTGTCACAAGTTACCAAAAACATTACTCTTGGTACTGGTGTTACTGTGTTAAGCTCTGATGATCCTGTTCGAGTTTATGAACGTTTTGCGACTTTGGATGCCTTAAGCAATGGTCGGGCTCAAGTGATGGTGGGACGTGGATCGTTTATTGAGTCCTTTCCTTTGTTTGGATACAATCTTGAAGACTACAATGAATTGTTTGAAGAAAAACTTGAGATGTTTCATGCTCTTCTTGATAATGCCCCAATCTCATGGGAAGGAAAGTTTACTCAACGTCTTGAAAATACTCAAGTCTATCCAAAACTCAGTAAGCGTTTGGATGTTCATGTGGGGGTTGGGGGTTCTCCAGATTCAATTATCAGAGCCGCAAAATATGGATTTCCAGTCATGATTGCGATTATTGGTGGTGAACATGTTCGTTTTAAACCTTATATTGATTTGTATCAACGGGCAGTTGCTCAGTTTAATCAACCGAATCATCCTGTTGGTATTCATTCGCATGGTGTTATAGCCAATAGTGATGAAGAAGCTTTTGAGATTGCTTGGAAATACTATGGTCAAGCCCATGAGATTCTTGGTCGTGAAAGAGGTTGGCCTAAAATGACACTTGAACGATTTCGTTATGAGGTTGATCAGGGTGCTTACTTTGTTGGAAGTCCCGAAACTGTTGCTCAAAAAATGGCGAAAGTAATAAAAGAAATGGGCATTGCTCGATTTGACTTGATTTATGGAATGGGTGGACAATTACAAAGAGATCGCTTTAGAACTATTCAACTTTATGGGGAAGTGGTAATCCCTCGTGTTAAGGAACTGCTCAATGAAAACTAAACCAATTGTGGGGATCCTTGGTGCTGGAAAACTGGGAACAGTGCTTGGACGCTTGGCTGTCAATGCTGGTTATACTGTCTTAATTGCAGGATCTAAGACTGTTGATAGGATTGCGTTAACGGTTGATGTCCTTGTCCCTGGGGCTATACCCAAAACAAAGACTGAGGTTGTTTTGGAAGCAGAGATCATCTTTCTGTGTCTTCCTCTAAGTAAAATGAGGTCGATTCCTTTAATTGTTGATGACAATAAAGTCGTGATTGATGCGATGAACTATTGGATGGAAGTAGATGGTTTAGCGAAAATTCCAAGTGACCCAAATTTAACTTCTTCAGAGCTTGTCGCTTCAGTGATTCAAAGCAGTAAAATAGTGAAAGCCTTTAATCACATGGGGTATCATGACATTGAGTTTGAGAGTCATGCCCCGATTCGTAAGGTGATTGCGGTAGCATCGGATGATCAAGAAGCCAAAGAAACAGTGATGACACTCATTCATGATTTTGGGTTTGATTCTCTTGATTTGGGTGATTTAAAAGCAGGTAAGATTCTTGAACCTGGATCCGAGCTTTTTGGAGCCAACCTGACAAAAGAAGAGTTTCAAAACGTAATCACTAAACTTTCTGCTTAGTAGATTGCGTGAAAGTCGGGATCGATTGTTTTATCAATGAACTTATCACTCACTAATTTGTCACAATGACGCGACTAAATAGGCAGTAGTTGTGTTATAATGTTCAACATGTTTTATGTGAGGTGACCAGATGGAAAACGTTATTGCTTTTTTTACTTCAGTACCATTAACTGAGATACTGTTAATATACTTTTCAAAGGTTGTGGAGGTAACAATCTCCACGGTTCGTACGATTTTAATGAACAAGGGCTATCGAAAACTAGCCACGATTTTATCGTTTATTGAAATTCTTCTGTGGGTCTTTATTGCTTCAGTGGTTATCAATGGCATTCAAGATAAACCTCTTAAGGGAATTATCTATGCCTTGGGATTCACTTCAGGTATTTACTTAGGAAGTGTTGTAGAGAGTACTTTAGCGTTTGGACAGGTTGGTCTTCAGATTATTGTTGATATACTCGATGAAATGGAACTGGTTGAGTGCTTAAGAAATAAAAACTTTGCGGTGACTCATTATCATGCGAAAGGTAAAAATTCTGATAAAGCTGTGTTGTTACTTTCGATTAATCGTCGTGGTAAGGATAAGGTCATTAAGGACATTCTTGATTTGAAACCCAATGCTGTTATTTTTGGTAATGATATTAGTACTATCAAGGGTGGATACTTTCAAAAGAATGTGTTTAAGTAAGATGAGAAAAGTTCGTGGAATGAACCCTACCCTGTCAAGTAGACAGGTGAAATAAATAAAATTTAAGATGATTTACCGAAACTGGTGAATCATCTTTTTTATGCCTAAATACTAATACTTTATTTTTCTCTAATGTGGATTGTCAACACTTATTCGGACCATTAAGTTAAGGTCTACACTTTAATCTATATTGCACGGGTGTCTGGTAATTGAGAGACCCATGAATTCTAATCGTGTTATACCAATTTATATAATCAAATAATTCTAATGATAACTCTTTTTGGCTGTTAAATATTCTATTGAATGCAAATTCAGTTTTGACAATTTTAAATCCTGCTTCTGCTACCGCGTTATCATATGGTGTCCCTTTATTACTTAATGATCTTTCGATCTTGAATGCCTTTAAGAGTTCGTCAAGAGACTTGTTCTTAAACTCGTTACCTCTATCTGAGTGAAATATATTAATCTCATGAAGTGGTGATTGTATTTTTGAAAATGCTTGTAGGACTAGTGCTGAATCTTTATTTGGACCACTCGAATATCCTATAATTTCTCGATTACTCAAATCAATGATAAGACAAATATAATGCCATCGGTTTTTAACACGAACATATGTTAGATCACTGACGGCTACATCGAGCCGTTTTCGATCATTGAATTGACGGTTAACGACATTGTCAACTACTTCTTCATTAACATTGCTTCTGTGCACTTTATAATGCTTTACAGTGTAATTAGAGACAAGTCCGTACTTCTTCATAATCTTAGCAATCTTTCGTCGAGACACTGTATAGCCATGCTTTGCAAGGACCTGTTTGATTTTACGTGTACCATCATTATTTCGACTGTCTTTGAATATTTTAAGAATCATTTGTTCTAGTTCATGATCAATAACTACATTTTGAGATTGGTAGTACACACTTGATCGCGTTACGTTTAAAAGTTTACACATTGCTCTGATACTGTATTTGTGTGCGTTTGCTTTTATAACGCTTATTTTCGTCCCATAATCAGAGCTGCTTGCTTTAAAATATCATTTTCCATTCGTAACTGTCTCACTTCTTTTTCAAGTTCTATTAACCGATTCTCTTCATCAGTACGATTATCTTGTTCTTTAAAGGAGCCTGTTTCATTATAATAAGCAATCCACTTACCAAGAGCTGAAGGTGTTAAGTCATATTCTCTTACGATTTCAGAACGTGGTTTTCCGTTATTATACAGTTGTACCATTTGCTGTTTAAATTCATCTGTATAATTTCTTCTCACTCGTCTTGTTTTAGTCATAATAATATTCCTACTTTCTTTGTTTTTATTTTACCATGACCTTATCTTTTTGGTCCTAATTACTGTAACCTATCCAAAGAAGACAAACTAAGAAATGGAACCAATACCATTGTAAGATTAGATGACACCTCTATAGAAGAATCATTGACTTTAGATGTTACCGTAGACTTAGAAATTGAAACTTTGAATAATCAAAATACATTTATTGCAAACGATGATGATATTGAAGAAAAATAAGATACATTAATAAATAACGATGTAAAGGACGAGCATTCAATAGATAAAAACGAAGAATTGAAAATATTAAGAGTCGATTTACCTGTTATAAATTAATAAAACAAATATTTAAAGATTACCTTTTCTAAGTATATTTATTCTAATAATCACATACTTTTGAAAAATTATGTTTAAAGTTTGACATCACTAACCCCATTTTCTCACCAGTCTCACCAACAACAACCATAAAGTCCACTAAACAGTGGACTTTATGAATTCGCTAAATTATTATGCTACTACTCCCATTCGACTGACCGATTGTCTCATGCATCTCAAAAGGGATGTTTTCATACCATTTGAGGCCAATTTGTCTCTGTAGTCTCTGTAGTCTCTGGTGTCTCAGACTTTTTGACATCACTAAACCATATATATAGTCTAAATATATATAATTATGATTACATTAAAAGTGTTAATAGTACTAAACTGATCAATCTTTTGAACTCTAGTTAATTTCGCCATACAAAAAGTGAACCTCCTTTAGTTGTTGGTCCAACTTTATGGGTTCACTTCACAAAAGCTCTTTTTACTTTTACTTTTCATCTTTGAGTGATAGAAGTTAAAAAAGTTATATAAGTTCAATAATTCTTGTTTCTTTATGTTAAATTCTTTTTCCGAAATTATTCCTTCTCTAAATAATTCTTTATATTTCCTAATTTCATCTGCATTACTAATTGATTTTTTAGATTCAATATCAGTGTTCATTAATTCTTCTACTTTTTCTTTTAATTATATTGCAAAATCATTGTCTTTCTTTTTAAACATCACTGTATTTTCATCTTGAGTAGCTTGAAAAGCCCCACCTTTTTTTTCGTTTCCACCTGGTAAAGTAAATTGGATGAATCCATTAACAACATTACCCCCAAGCTTAAAATCAATTCCGGATATCTGCTTAATATAAATTGTTTTGTCTCCCTTTGTGAATCCTTGAGTTAGTTTTGATAGTACACCTTTTCTCTTAATTATTATTTTGTCTGCATACAATTCTAACTGTCCATTTACACCATGAAACTCCATTAACATAAAAAGCCCCTTTCTTCTTATCTTGGGATACTAAAATACTGTGGGGTTTGATCTATCATTCAAATAACTCGTGGTATTTTTTCTTTTGCTCTTTTGTATCCTTCCAAGATTTATGGGGTTGTTTAATTACATATTGTTTATTAATCAGTTCAAGTCATTCTTACTTTATATTATTCTTTTCTTTTTCTCAATTTAGTTTTATTATTAAGTCAAAGGAGACTTGGATAAACACAAAAAAAGATGATATACCCCACACTCCAATGTGAATATCATCTTTAACGCAACACATCGCTGTGTTGTCCTTTTACACAAATATGATATCACTATTAATTAAGGATTTCAATACTTTAGATAAGGTCATTTCTTCAGATGATCTTCAAGTTCATTATAATAAAGTAATTAAGCACTACGATTACTTAATTTTTAAATGTCCTAAATGTAATAGTTCTAACTGGCACATTCACGGATACTATAAACGTAAAATTATCTTATATGGTTTTACTTATGAAATCAATGTTACTAGAGTTAAATGTGCTTGTTGTAGCGTTACTCATGTAATACTACCTTCATTTATAATCCCTTTTAATTTAAAATCAGTAAAAGATATTATCTTGAATGTAAAAGTAAATATGAATAATCTTTTCCGACTAATAATCACTAAAGCTCGCAAGCTTTCCCTTATTTTCTTGTATCCCACATAACTTCACTTTTTTATTCTGCTTTTTCTGTAATAATTAGCCTATAAAGATATCTTATAGGAAGGATTTGGTGATATGAATAATAAGATGACTGTTTATTATAGTGAGATGATCATATGTCTACTCTAAATAAATCTGCCGCTTTTAAACGTGAAGATTTGCTTCAAATGTTTAGTTTGAAGTCTGAAAAAATAGAAGAGATTGATGTTTCACATAAACCCGATGCCCTCTATATTTCAATAAAACTAACTAGAGAAACACAAATTTGTCCTATCTGTGGAAGTGAAACTAATAAAGTTAAAGCCTATACTAATAAGAAAATCCTACACTCCCTTTTAACCAACTATCCTTGTTTCATACTTTATAAAGCTCGCAGGTATGTCTGTGGCGTCTGTAAGAAAACCTTCTATGAACATAATCCATTCGCGCATCAAAATATGAAGATCTCTGTTGTTACCGTATCTAATGTTCTTCAAGATCTTAAATCTGTAGGTGAAACTTTTACTAGTGTAGCTAAGCGCTACGGGATTAGCTCAACGACAGCGGCTGCTATTTTTGATGCTAATGTCTTTATGTCAAGGAAAATATTACCCGCCTTTATGTGTATCGATGAGTGCTACGCATTCTCAGGAGCTGATGGAAACTACGTTTGTGTCTTGATTGATTTTATCTCCACAAATACCATCGATCTTCTACCATCAAGAAAGAAAGATGATCTCTTGCGCTACTTTGACCAAATACCCCTACAAGAGCGCAAGAATGTTCAGATGATTTGTATTGATATGTGGGATACATATCGAATTGTCGCTAAGCTTAAGCTTCCCAACTGTAAAATTGCTTTGGATAAATTTCACGTCCTCCAAGATTTACACCGAAAAGTTAGACGCGTAAGAATAAGGATAATGAATAAAAATAAAAACCATAAAGTGACTGCGCAAATGAAGTATGACGCTAAAAATAATGATAGAGAAGCCAGAATAAAACTTCAAGATTATATCCAAAAAGATATTAATTATTACTTACTTAAGAAATTTGAGTGGCTTTTATATCTAAATGCTGAAAAAAGAACTTCTTATCTAGATCTTAATAACGAAAAAAAGATGAATCATAAACTTAAAAGATATTGTAACTTTAATGATTTACTCAATTTGATTTTAAATATTGATGAGGACTTAAAAGAAGCTTACTATTTCTTACTTAATGTGGATCGGTTTTTTAGAGAATCTAATACTGACACAGCTAAAAATAATCTAGACATAATTATTAATTTGGCTAATACTAGTGGAGTTAGTGAATTAGTTTTATTTGGAAATACATTGATGAACTGGCGCAGTGAAATAGTTAACTCATTTTATATTGTAAGTGTCATTGATAAAAATGGTGAAGTAATATCTAGAAAAATGAATAACGGAATCGCAGAAAATAAAAACAGAAATCTAAAGTTAATCAAAAATCATTCAAATGGATATCGAAGCTGGGATAGATTTCGTAACCGTGCATTATATGTTTTAAATGATGATGCCACTTATAGTCTGAATCCAATAAAGTGAAAAAATGCGTTAAGCCAGAAATACTTCTGACTTAACGCATTACTTAATTAACTATCAAGAACCTTGGGGTTAAATTACCCCACATAATTTTAAAGCTTTTTTCTTAGCTACCCCAAGTTATTTGGGAAAGCCACTCTTTTTGATTTCGTTCATTATTATAAACTTTTTTTATTAGCTATAACTATAACTTGCCTCCACAATAGTCACAAAACTTAGCACCTTCTATATTAACTTGTTTTCCACAGTTAGGACAAAAGGCTACAGATTTAGAAGCAGCTGATGTTGCGTTTTCTGCAAATCCAGCTTGCGTTGTTTGACGGGTTGGGTTTAAAGTTTCACAAATTTCTTCACCCATATTCTTATACTGCTCATACTCCAAACGAGCATTACCATCAACTTGGTATGTATTCAACTTGAACGATATTTCGTCAAAGTATGGATTATTGACATAAATAGAAACATTAAAGTCATAGCTATATTCAAAACGACTAATCATATAACTTACTCTTTTTCCATCTTTGTCTTCTCTCATTAACTCTGTCTGTGTTTCTTTAATGTTCATATCACAAGCTGTTACATCACTATATTCTAATACATCCGGATTAGATTTTACTATATCATCATCAAAAGTAACCATAAATCGCCTCGCTTGATCATCAAACAATACTAAAGGATTTGACCCCAGTCTGCGAGTAATATTAAACTGTGCTACCTCTTTTTTATTCTCTTCACGATAATCTAGTTGTTGTTTTATTTCGGCTAAAGATGTATTTCTTCGATCACTAAACCATGGTGAAAGTTTTTTGGCGCAATTTTTACACATGTTTCCATCATCAAGTTTCTTATTTCCAAGCACACCTATTTTTTCATTACATATGTCACAATATTTTTTGTTAAAAAAACTCATAGTTTGCCTCCTTTCTACATATCTTATACATAATTTTACTTTGTATTTTGTATTTTTTACAAAAATAGTCATTTAATTTATGCCTTAATTACTGTCCCATCCAGTGTAGGCAAAATATTCTAGGTTATCTTTGTCTGCCTTAAAAGTTATTAGCACAAAACCATTACTGTCAGAAAACCATCCATAATATTTATACTGGACTCCATTTGATTCCTTATCACAATTTTCAAAATAGACACCTTCACTTTCATAAATAGCAACAACATCTTGGTAGGTTTTTATTTCTCCTTTCATATTGGCATCTTCCATCTTTTTGAAACTTGCCTCAAAATCATCGCCAGCTATTAAAGGATAGTCTTCAGGATATGTATATGGGTCAATGTTATCGCAATTTGCTGATTCAAATGCATATTTAGGACCTGAACTAGTATTTTTTTTGCCTTCACTTTTTTCACCACAAGCAATAAGACTTAACGTTAAGATTGCCACCAAAATTGTTATTAAAAGCTTTTTCATCGTCAACCCTCCTTTCTTTTCTAATTTTTTTAATTTTTATAAATTAATTAATGATTTTAAGCCCATAGATCCTCAGAAATAGGAATTCTAATATCACTAAGTAGCATCTGTTCCCAAAGAAACCATTCTTTACTTGAAGGTCTTTGTCTAAGTTGCACTGGTCTTAGACTGTCAGCTCCACTTGACTGTAAATATAATTTTGCATAACCTTTTTCATCAAAACTTGTCGGAACAGTTGATAGCTTAATCGTATATGGTTTAGATGGGGTATAACCATTTTTGGGTGTTGATCCTTCAAGGTATGAATATGGTAAATATTCCTTATTGCGCAAGCGCTCACTTATAAATTGAATGTCATATGGTGATAGTTGCTGCGGACCTTTTAAAAAGTTTATCATTTCAATAGCTAGATCCTTATCTGTATTCCATAAACATAAAGACGCTATTAGTAAAGCACCCGTGTGGTATGGTTCTTTCAATACTGCTTCTGGTAAATCTTTGAATGTATCAAATGTAGTTGGTAATTTATCAAAAGTCACTGTCCACACTGTATTTTTATTCGAGAAGTTTTTAATCCAATCCATCTAAATTCCTCCTAGTAAAATTATTCTTTATATAATAATTATATTTTTATGTTCTCGATTGACATAGTTTGGGCTAATTCTTTATTTTGGAAGGCTCCAATTAAATACAAGGTTGGAAGCACTAGACCTACTAATAAACTTGTTATTTTAAAATTGTTACCACCCATCATACTTAAAGTTGAGGCAAGTATTGCAGAACCTATTGCTAAAACACCAAAGAATATGCATATTTTTGCTTTTTTTGGTCTGTCGGCATTTATGACTCCAATAATACCTGCAACCATACTCACTAAGGAGCTGACTAAGCTCAATACACTGCCCCCAAACAAGAGCCCCATCTTAGCCTCACTACCTAGAGTAAGCGCTAAAAGCCCTACACCCATTACTGCCATCGTTCCCGCAACCACACCTATGACACCGCCAATAATCATGATAATGCTCGATACTTGTAATAGCTTGTTCTTTTGAATCATCTACTGACACCTCACTTATTTAATTTTTATACTTGCTAAAATGGCTTGAACCTCGGCGTCATTGAGTGAAATTTCTACTCCTTCCGCCTCAAACATTATTTGAACTCTTATTTGTGAATCTTTCTCTTTTGCTTGAGCCCATATACTAGCTTCATTTCTTTCCGTTCCTATATAACCTTGCCATGTACGACCGCCAATTTGAACTGGTCCCCAAACTTCTGACTTACCAGCAAATTTGTCACTAGGTGTATCTGGATTAAATTCATAGTATTGAATCTCTAGACCTGGCATCAAATACTGGTATCCCTCGGCTTCATTTCCTTTATAAAGTTCTAATCCATTTGGATTTTTATCACTTCCACTAATATAGTCTGGAATGAAGAAATTTGTCCAACCTTGTGGGCAGAGTATAGTTATATTGCCTGGATCTATAACTGTTCCTGTAATATTTTTGATATCAGCAATAACTACTTCTGTCGATGAAGGTTTACCAGCGTCTACAATTTCATTTTGGTTTATTCTCGTGTGGATATGAGCATCGCGATCTTCAATCGCTTCCCACATTGTTGCTGCTTGGTAAGCTGAAAGATACCATGTGTCATACCAAAGGGGTCTTTCATCTTCCTTATTATCATTCCATGATTCTCCCCAAGGACGTAGATAGACAATATAATTAAATCCTCCACCTAAATTGTCAGTGTAGCGACCGTCAATAATCATGTAGTTATCATAGCCGTATATACTTGGATCTATAATCCAGTCTGCATTCTCTATTTTGCCACCAAACCATAATTCGCCATTATTCGAAAAGGCCGCTCCCATTTCTCCAGCGCCTCCATCTTTGCTAATAGAAATATTTGCAACAGCAAAGTCACCCTCTGGATCCCATAAATAAATATCTCCAATATCATCTGATTCCATATCTATATATCCAAAGCATTCCCAACGTCCACCTTGAAAGTCAGTATAATCGGAGGTTTCACTATGGGTGTGCCAATATCCATACCACTCTCCACCCCACCACTTTTGTATATTACTTAGAGTGTTATTGGAAGTTGACTCTTCCATCGGTTTTGGCCTTGCCGCTAAAACATCACTACCTTCTTTTTCAAAAATAATTTCAATGTTCATACCTTCTACATTTACAAGTTGTAAAAGACCATCTGTAATATTTCCGGTATGACTTTCTTTAGCTCCTTCTAGATTTAGTAAACCATTATTAAATGTCCATGCTCCTTTATCTTTTTCGCCATCCCAGTCTAGGTCAAACTTGCCATTAGATTTGAGTTCAAGTGAAATTCCTACAAAAAACATGTCCTTGATTTCTCTAACTTCACCAGCCATAGTTATAGTTGCTGCATTCCAAGTGCCAACATTTGGATCATCATCTTTCTTGCCACAACTAGAAATAGTAAACAACATCGCTATTATAATTAACTTTGATAGAAATCGCTTCACTTTGCTTCCTCCTTTTTTCAAAAAACATAATCTTTAATTATTTGATATTAAATCCCATGTGTCAAAAATAACGTCATATTTATAAACAGCCTTTGTAAAATCGTCAACTGCATAAAATATCTCATTAACGAAATAGTCTTCTTGTTGAGTCCCTAAAATCACCTGATAGTATTCATCACCGTCTATCATGACTATATCGCCCTCAAAACTATATATCATACCTAATTCGATGTATTCATTCACTTCATCTATTTCTTCGAGAATTCTAAAAATTCTGTCGTTTAATTCCTTTGTAACATAATTATTCTCGACCCAGTTTTTATACTCTGCGTCAATAAAGTTGGTGATTTTGCCTTCGCTATCTGTTTCTACAAAGTATACAAAACTTTCAGTCAAATCTTCACCGAGTATTTCCTTTAGTTGATCTACATTTATTTGATACAAAAGACTTTCCCGGATATCATTTTCATAGTAGTACATTTTATAATTATCAATTAAATCAGAAAATTCAGATTTGGGGGCTATCCAAATAACATCATCTAGCCATAAGCTTTTTTCGTCTTTTCCTACTCCCCAATATACCGCGTAAAACTCATCATTTTTGCGGATAGTTGTTTTTGGCTTTTCACTAGTAACTTTTTCAAAAATAATCTCTTCTTCTATTAGTAGATATTCTTCATCATTATCACCTACATAAAAGATTGAATCTTCATCTCCGGTACGAAACCATGACATTACACGTTTGTTGTCATAAATAGTTCGATGCAAAAAGAAATATACACCGCCCTTTCTCTCGCTATCAAATAATTCAAGGATAATTAAGTCAGGAGTTTGGTCAGGATCTACATACGCATGGTCAAAGCTTATCTTCCCCTTAAAATCTCCTTTTGGATTATCCCAAGTAGTATTTGTAAAAGAAAGGGAAACATTTAGATCTTTATCTATGATCATTTTTCCAAAAATTTGGTCACGGTTATATTGATTATAAAGCCACTCTCCGATTAAATAATCCCTAATCCCTGCTTCATTAGATAAATCTACTGGCTTAACCACTGTAATAATTTCTGTGTCGGGTTTTTGTTCTGGATTTAGGTTTATTTCTTTCGACTTACTACAGCTAAATAATAGACAGATTAATAAAACCGTTGTTATTATTTTTGATAGTTTTTTCATACTTACTCCTTTAAAACTAGAATTTTGCGCCAGCACCACCGTGGGTTTTTCCACTTGTAGTAGTGTGAGTTGTACTTTTATTAGAAGTGTCTTTATGATCACTTCTTGGAATTATTCTTTTAGTCGTTTGGGTATCAATTAAGATATCCTCTTCTTTTGTTAAATTTATATTGCTATTGTCTTTTATAAGCAGTGGTTTAATAGGGTTTTTCATTTTATATTTTGCTTTGGTTTTAAAGTAAAATAATGATGCAAATCCACTACCCATAATTAGACTAATTATTCCTTCAAGCGCTGACAAGCTATTTTTGACTTTTAGACTAGGATCCTTTGCAACGGGTATTCCAGCCTTCAAATAATTTTTAGTTTCATTTAGAAAAGCATTGGCTGCTTTGTAGTAGTTTTCTTCTTGTATTCCGCCACTTAAGACCGTATCTATAATATTGTCAACCCTTTGGTCGGTTAAATATTGAATGCCAATCCCAGATTTTAAGATATAGATTTCTCTATTATCTAAATCGATTAAAAACATTATGCCGTCATGGTCATTTCCAATCCCAACATTATTTTCATCATAGAAATCATCTGCATAATCTCTGGCTGATTTATTATTGGTATCATTTGTTGTAACTATGACAATGTCCATTTGAAACTCATCTGAGATTCTATTGGCTTCTATTTCTAATAAGTTTTGTTCTTGTTGGCTAAATAAAATAGCTTGGTCATACAGTTTTATTTCTACAGCTTTTATATTTACTGTTTTAAATAGCATAAATAATAACAGTATTACTAATATGTTAAGTGTAATAAATTTATACCTTTTTACCATATAAACATACCCCCTAACAATAGAACTAATGTTGTGACAACGAAAACTCCAACTGCTGTCCCTAAAATCTTCTTATTGCTAATTGGAAGTTCTCCAAAGGATTTGCCTGTTTGACCATTTACCGCAAAAACAAAAGTTTTGCCTTCATATTGGTAGGTTAATATCCAAGCTGGCAATAGTGTATAGCTCATTTTTTTACTAACTATATTATTTTGATCTTTTAAAACCTTCATCTGATTATTATCTAAAATAGTATTACTTATAAGGATATTACTAATTTTTTTAATTTGATTGTCAATTTTATGCGTTACCTCTTCTTTACTAATATCATACTGTTCCGCAAAGAACCCTGATAAGTATGGCATTGAGAAGTCTCTAACTTTTTTTTGATTATATGGTGCAATCCCATCGAGTAAGTCTTTCTCTATTTTACTAAAGGCAACTTCTTCGATGTTGCTAATTTCTATTTGGCCTTGGCGGATGACTCTATACTTGTTTGTTTCAGTATATTCAGTGTCACCGTTTGTCCAAACTTTCGATGTGTTTTTTTCTCCCTCATAATCGACATCTATTTTACTATCTGCCCACCAATACGGTAAATAAACACCCGTAATCTTTTCAAGTTGTGAACTACTATAAAAGTCACTTGATACAAAGCGATTTTTAGAAACCCAATTAAGAAAAGTTTTTTGAGCTTGGTCTTTATCAACTGTAAAGGGTATCATCTTATTTGGTTGGAAACTTCCAATTAGTCTATCAGATAGTATAACTGGGTTATGGCAGTAGTAGCAAAAAGTAGAAGTAGTTGTATCATCAGTAACTACGGTTGCCCCACAACTATTGCAATTGTAAGAGGCTAAATGATCTTGTTCTACAAGACTCTTGTCAACTTCGTTAGTTTCAATATGATCTTTATCTTTATCTAAAATTTCTTTTTCACTGTACTCACTCAAACAGTAATCGCAGCGAAATTTTTGGTGAGCTGGTTTAAATTCTAGCCCCGCTCCGCAATTTGGACATTTATAACTTTTTACAGCCATGGTATCACCTCTTTATACTCTTATCTAAAACTTAGTTCCACATTGTGGACAAAACTTCAAAGCTTCACCTTCGGGTTCAAAACCGCAATTTGAACATTTCGAAGTTGGAGCAACAGCTCTTTTATTTCCACATTCACTACAGAAAGCCCCACTGTTTTTGGCCCCACATTCTGTACAAAACCAACTAGCTTCTGTTGGAGCAGGTTGTGCTTTTTGTGTTTGTTGATTTTGTTGCTGCATTTGGTTTTGATTTGATTGTGATGCAGCTCCCATAAATCCACCGGTTGCCTGCATACCTAAGCCCATTCCTAAAAAGGCCCCCGTGGCTCCGCCTTCATTTGAACCCGCAGCTTCCATACCTCTGGCAACTGATCCTTGTACATATCCTTCTCTAACTGATGGATCTCCAAGCATTGCCCCTTTATTTCGCATATTGATTAATTCTTTAGATTCATCATCATAAGATATGCTTGAAATACCAACAGATTGGACTTCAAAGCCACGCATTTGGCGCCATTCTTCATCTAAAGTAGTTGACATATATTTGCTTAATTCACGACTCTTTGAAGCCATGTGAGAAATTCTTATGCCCTCTTGGGACATTTGGTTCATTGTTGATTGAAGCGCATCTAAAAATTCAGATAAATACTGTTCATTTATATCTTGCATTTCAACTTTATCCTTGTTTCTTGGAATTGCTTCTGTGTAAAATAAAAGCGGATCAGTTATTTTAATAGAATATGTGCCATGTGTTCTTAAAAACAACTCTGAATTGTAAAAATCATCAAAATAATTTAGTGGGTTTGCAGAGCCAAACTTAATTCCTTTAATTTCTTGTAAATTAATATAATATACTTTTTGAGCTGTCGGTGTTACTCCACCATATTTTACTCTCTGAAAGGATTCCTTTAAAGAATCTTTAAAACTTCCGTTAAATAGTGATGGTAGTGATGAATTATCTACTTTAAAATAGCCTTCCTCGGCTGTATAGTCAACGATCTTTCCACCGTCAACTAAAATCATAAATTGATTTGGATAAACATGAATGATTGATCCATTAGAAATAGTATCGGCTGTATATTGTTTATTTGACCCTCTTCTGTCATCTTTTCTAACAATAACACCAGATGTAAATACAGTATTATCTCCCATGTCATTTGGTTCGATAACCTCTAACCATTGATCAGCTAGTGAACCACCAGCTGCCGAAGCAATTGCTTTAATTAATCCCATTATTCTTCCTCCTTTTTTAAAATAAATTGGTTCTATTAAATACCATATGTCTTTGTACTTATAATATAACAAGATAAATTAAATTTTACCCTACCCCAAACGGCTAGTCTTTGCACTAAATCACTTAAAACTCAAACAAATAATGTGTTTATGACCTTTATTTGGATAATTTTTTAATCTATTTGTATATTAATTTATATAATATAAAAAATTGATTGGAGAATTTAATTAGCCTTTATTTGATCAATAAATGAAAAGCTGACTTATGTCAGCTC
>JAAYEW010000024.1 GCA_012728555.1 Erysipelothrix sp. | reverse complement strand
CAACAAGAGTTGCTTGCAAGTTATGATCAAAACACTAGAAATGCGATTCGAAAAGCTCAAAAACTGGATGTAGAAGTTGTAGAAGTAGAACCAAATCGTTTCAATGAATTTAAAGAATTAATGGAACATACGGCTCAACGAAGAGGTTTTGTTGATCGAAAGGACAACTACTATAGTAACTTGATGAAGTTTTTTGAAGAAGAGAACAAGATTAAAGCATACTTTGCTATCATCAACCCTAAAAATACGATTGAAAAATTACAAAAACAACGATTGTTAGAAGAAAAGAATCTAATTGATATTCAGAATCATTTAGAAGAAATCCCAAACTCTAAGAAGTATATTAAGAAAAAGAAAGTAGTTCTTGATATGATTGAGAGCATTGATAAGAGAATTGAAGAGACTTTTGAACTGTCAAAAGATGGTGATATAGTTATCCTTGCTGGAGCGATCTTTATTCTTCACGGTAACGAAGTTACGTATTTATTTAGTGGAGCTTATGACAAGTATTTTGGATACAATGCTCCTTATCTTATACAATTGGAAGCTCAACAATGGGCTGTCGATAATGGGTGTACATCTTACAATTTCTATGGGACACAAGGAAAGTACGCGGATGCACAAGATTTAGGAGTGTATAACTTCAAAAAGGGATTTGGTGGTTATGTCTTAGAACAAGCTGGAAATTTTGAACTAGAAATCATACCTTTGATTAATAAAATTTATCAAATTATTCATAAAATAAGAAGTTAATAGTGTGAAAGGAAGTGATGGTGTGGCAATAGAGATACTAAAAAAAGAAGAGTTTCAGCAATTTGTTGATTCTCAACCAAGGAATTGTTTTATTCAAACCAGTTATATGTACGATTCGCAAGTGAGTAGAAATCAAGAATCATGGATAGTAGGAATAAAGGATAAAGATGGTATTGTCTGTGCAGGAATAGTTGTCTTGAATTCGATGAAATTTGGACTTAAAAACGCTTCTTTAGTCTATGGACCTGTCATGGATTATAATAAAACAGAATTGCTAGAATTATTTATTAAGGAACTTGAGAAGTATTTAAAGAAGAAGAGAGTTCTTTCTTTATTGATAGCACCAAATATTGAAGCAGCATCGTATGATGATGATTTTAATCCAACACCATTGATTGATACAAAAGCTGTTGTTGGTAGTTTTATTGCTTGTGGTTATGAATACCATGGTCAAAAAATAGCAAAAATGCACAACAATTGGATTATGGTGAAGGATTTAAAACAGTATGAGAGTTATGAAGACTTGTTTGAATCCTATTCAAAGAAAACGAAGAATCGCGCACGTAAAGCAATCGAAAATGACATCGTCATTGAAGAAATTGGTTACGATGAATTAAAACGCTTTTACACAATAGAAGAACACACTTCTGAAACTAGGGAATTCAAAGCCCGTAATCTTTCTTATTTTCAATCTGTTTATAGAGCTTTTGAAAATGTCAAAGGTGTTCGAGTGGTTATCGCAAAAGTAAATTTGAAGAAACTTTTTGACCAATCAAAAGAAAAGTTGGATGATGCACAAAAAGAAGTCAATACTGTTAGTGATTTAATTGCTGAAAATGATACTCCTCGGAATCAAAAGAAATTAAATGCTGCAATGGATGTTTACAATAGTGCTAAGAAACAATATGAACAGTTAAGAGTACTTAGAGATAAATATCCACAAGAATGGGTAGATACTGCCACACGTTTTTATTGTACCTATGGCAATGAAGTAGTTTGTATAGCAGGTGGTGCGTTGATGGATTTTGATTTTTTACAATCAACGGTTGCTATTTATGTGGACACCTTGAAGTGGGCATATGAACAAGGCTATGATCGCTATAACTACTTTGGAATTTATACAGAAGATGATAAAGTGGGTGAAGTCTCACCCATCCTGCATTTCAAAAAAGGATTTGGAGGAGAAATCATTAATCTCATTGGAACATTTGAGAAGACCATTAATCCTTCTCTCAACAAGCTCTATTCAACAATAAAGAAGGTGATACGATGATGAACTTTAAAGCAATCTGTTTCGACATGGACGGGACACTGATTGATCGTAACGCTGGTGCACTCAATAATTACAAACAACTTTTGCGATGGGATATTCCAGAAATTAGTGATGAAGAGTTAGAAGCTTTAGCGAAGTACCTACTAAAATATGATAAACATGGGAGTGTTGAAAAAGAAGAAATTTTTACACATTATCAAGAGATAGAACCTCGAGCTAAAAAAGAGATTCAAGAGTACATTGATTATTGGTATGAATACACGGGAATACATACAGTTGCCTATAAAGATACCTATGAAGTGTTGATTGCTCTTAGAGAACGCTATCAACTAATTTTATTGACCAATGGTACGATTGTTGGTCAACGAAAAAAAATCCAACAAATGGATTTTGAAAGCTATTTTGATGAAGTATATGTTTCTGAGGAAATTGGTTACCAAAAACCAGATGTTCGGACATTTCAGTACGTGATTGGACAAACAGGTTTAGACCCTGATGACATTGCCTATGTTGGAGACCATATTGTTAATGATATGATGGGATCAAAAAAGGCGGGAATGACATCGATTCTAGTGAGTGTAAGAACTCCTAATGATTTGTCGAATGTCGATTTCTGGGTTTCTAATTTGGGTGAATTAAAAAGGCTTCTACTTGGATAGAGGCCATTATTCTTTCATTTCATTTAACTGAATAGTAATTGCTTTTACTGAAATTTGAAGCTCATAGACAAGAAGTCCTAATGAAACTAATAGACAAAACAAACTAATGATAAAAATTGATAATGAAACGGTATCGTTAATAAAGACCATCGCCAACATGCTGACAACAGACAACGAGAAGGAAACAGCACCAAAGATTTGCATCCAACGGATAATCTTTAGTCTTAACTTTAAGTTATCTATCTGTCCTTTGGCACTATTGTCTTTACCATTTGAATCTTTGTATCGATTATAAAGGTTTCGGGTTAGTTCAGATAGTGTTAAAAAACGGTTGGTGTAAGCTAGCATTAGTAGTGATGTTGCAGAGAAAACGACTGCAGGAGTCGAAAAAGTAAAGTCCATTGTAATCACCTCCATGCTATATTAACAAAATTCGGAGTGAAAATGATGAAAAGTGCTATTTGAATTGGTATAATAAACGAACTTGGAGGTCTTATGAAGTTAATTGAAGATAAAAATCGCTTTTATGTAAATGACGAAGAAGGTTATTTGTTAGCGGAAGTAACATGGATAGAAAAAAATGGAATGTATTATGTGGATCATACATATGTCAACGAGAGTTTGCGTGGTCAAGGAATTGCTGGTAAACTTGTTGATGTTATTGTTGATAAAGCAAAGCAGGATGGTGTAAAAATAATTCCTGTGTGTCCGTATGTTGTTAAAAAGTTTGATAACGATAAAGAAAAATATGCATTTATTGATGGAAGAAATTAATTAGAAAAATCAATTAAAAAGGCTTGCGCTAGCCTTTTTTTTATTGTATTATAGTAAGGCTACTGCACAGACGTGCGAGGTTGCCGGCACACTGAGACGCGTTGTCATGGTCAGTGAGAAGTCCGGGTAATTCGCACCGAGCAGGTTTATCAAAAGATAAACAGGTGAAAAAAAGGAGGATACCATGGCAAAAAACAGTATTCGCATTCGTCTGAAGGCGTATGAGCATCGTACTATTGATAGTGCTGCACAAAAAATTGTAGAAACAGCAACAAATCACGGCGCTCAAAAAGTTGTTGGACCAGTTCCGCTTCCAACTCAAAAACAAATCGTAACGATTTTAAGAGCGGTACACAAATACAAGGATTCTCGTGAACAATTCGAAATTAGAACACACAAACGTCTAATTGAGATTATCGGGCCATCTGCAGAAACAATTGACGCTATGTCTCGTCTTGATCTGCCAAGTGGTGTCGATATCGAGATCAAACTTTAGGGAGGTAAACAATGAAAGGATTAATCGGACGTAAATTAGGAATGACTCAAGTATTCTTAACAGATGGTACCTTAGTTCCAGTCACTGTTGTAGAAGTGCTTCCTAATGTTGTTACACAAAAGAAAACCGTTGAAACAGATGGTTATCAAGCAGTTCAATTAGGTTATGAAGATAAACCAGAACGTTTAGTGAACAAACCAGCTAAAGGACATGCTGACAAAGCAGGTGTCGCTGCTAAACGCTTCTACCGTGAATTCGATTGCGAAGCACTTCAAGAATTTGAAGTCGGAGCAGAAATTAAAGCTGATTTCTTTGAAGCAGGAGAGATCGTTGATGTTCGTGGCAAATCACGTGGTAAAGGGTTAATGGGAGCAATCTACAGAAACAACCAACACATTGGACCTAAATCACACGGTTCTGGATCGCACAGAACTCCAGGTTCGTTTGCGAACATGGGGATTAACGTAGCAAGTATTAAACCTGGAATGATCAAAGCTGGTCAAGAAGGTTTTAAAATGAGAACAAATCAAAACCTAGAAATCATAAAGGTTGATGCAGAAAACAACTACATCTTAATTAAAGGGAACGTTCCTGGTCCAAGAAAAGGAATGGTCACAATTAAGACAACATGCAAACGTGTTAAGAAAGTCGATGCAGTTGAACTTATTGATTTAACTTCAGGTAAGGAGGAATAGTCATGCCAACAGTAAAATTATTAAATTTAAATGGTGATGCAGTTTCTGAAATTGAATTAGCTGAAGCAGTATTTGGAATTGAACCAAATAAGCAAGTATTATTCGATGCAGTTAACTTACAAAGAAATTCATTACGTCAAGGAACACATAAAACAAAAGGTCGTGCCGAAGTTCGTGGCGGTGGAAGAAAACCTTGGAGACAAAAAGGAACTGGACGTGCGCGTCAAGGATCTATCCGTGCTCCTCAATGGCGTGGAGGCGGAATCGTTTTTGGTCCTACTCCTAGAAGCTATGCAACAAAACTTAATCGTAAAGTTCGTCGGTTAGCTATTCGTTCTATCTTAAGCCAAAAGGTTTTAGATAACGAACTAAAAGTTGTTGAAAACTTAGCATTTGCTGAGATTAAAACAAAAGAAATGGTCAGAGTTTTAAATACATTAAACTTAGAGAAAAAAGTTGTCTTTGTAGTTGATGGAATGGAAGATGCAGAAAACGCATTCTATTCATTACGAAACTTACAAAACTGTTTAATGATTACAGTTGACCAAATTAATGTCTATGATGTTATGAATTCAAATAACATCGTCTTCACAAAAGCAGCTGCAGAGCTAGCTGGGGAGGTATTAGCGTAATGAGTGCAAATCCAAGAGACATTATCCTTTATCCAATTTATACTGAAAAATCAGTAGCCATTGGACAAGATGGAAGAGTCATTACCTTCGCTGTTGCGAAAGGTGCTAATAAGATTCATGTCAGACAAGCTGTCGAAGCAATCTGGAATGTTAAAGTAGAAAAAGTTAACATTCTTAACACTCGTCCTAAGAAAAAGAGAGTTGGAAAATACACAGGTTATACTTCAGCAGTTCGTAAAGCTATCGTGAAGTTAGCAGAAGGACAAACAATCGACGTTTTATAACAGTCGTTTTAAAAAAATATCGGAAGAAATACGCTATTTCCGGATAAATGCGTAAGGAGGAAAACATCCAATGGCGATAAAAGTCTATAAACCGACCACGCCAGGTCGTAGAGGAATGACAGGACTTGATTACAAAGGGTTATCGAAAGTTAAACCTGAGAAATCACTTGTCGAAAAACAAAGTAGAAACGGTGGCCGTAACAATCTAGGTAGCATCACAACACGTCACATCGGTGGCGGACATAAACAAAAATACAGAATTATTGATTTCAAACGCAATAAGGATAATATTCCAGCTAGAGTAGCCACAATCGAATATGATCCAAACCGTTCCGCAAATATCTGCTTAGTCAATTATTTAGACGGTGAAAAGAGATATATTATTGCTCCAAAAGGTATTGCTGTTGGAACTGATATAGTCTCTGGGCCTCAAGTAGATATTAAAGTAGGGAACTCTCTAGAACTAAGAAACATCCCTGAAGTTACTTTAGTCCATAACATCGAACTTAAACCTGGTAAAGGTGGACAAATGGTTCGTTCTGCAGGAGCAAGCGCACAAGTACTTGGTGTTGAAGAACGTTATGTAACATTAAAGTTAACTTCTGGAGAAGTTCGCAAAGTATTGGGGACATGCCGTGCAACAATCGGAGAAGTCGGTAACTCTGACCACTCGTTAGTTAATCTCGGTAAAGCTGGTAGAACACGTTGGATGGGTGTCCGTCCTACAGTCCGTGGTTCTGCAATGAACCCGAATGACCACCCTCATGGAGGAGGGGAAGGACGTACACCAATTGGTCGTAAGTCACCGATGACTCCTTGGGGCAAAAAAGCTATGGGTGTTAAAACTCGTAAATCTAAACTTAAATCAAGCGACTTAATTGTACGTCGCCGCAATCAGAAATAAACGAAAGGAGATTGATTAAAGTATGGCTAGAAGTTTAAAAAAAGGTCCTTTCTGCGATGATTATCTATTAAAGAAAGTAGATGCTGTCGCAAAAAGCGGTAAAAAAGAAGTAATTAAGACATGGTCACGTCGTTCTACGATCTTCCCTCAGTTTGTTGAACACACGTTTGCGGTTTATAACGGTAAAGAACATGTTCCTGTATATGTTACAGAAGACATGGTCGGACACAAATTAGGAGAATTCGTTCCAACACGCAAATATGGTGGACACGGTTCAGATGATAAGAAAGCAGGTCGTAAGTAATGGAAGTTAAAGCAGTCGCGAAGACAGTACGCCTGTCTGCTCGTAAAGCACGCTTAGTGTTAGACGAGGTTCGTGGAAAAGATGTAGAACAAGCTACAGCTTTACTACGTTATACACCCAACAAAGGTGCTGCTATTATTGGTAAAGTACTAAAATCAGCAGTAGCTAATGCAACAAACAACCACAACTTAAATGCAGACAAGCTCTTTATTAAAGCTTGCTATGCAGACGAAGGTGTAACAATGAAACGTTTTAGACCTCGTGCTAAAGGAAGTGCTGCACCAATTCTAAAAAGAACAAGTCACATCACAGTAGTTGTGGCAGAAAGAGTTTAGGAGGTTAGATATGGGACAAAAAGTTAATCCTATTGGAATGCGTACAGGGGTCATCCGTGACTGGCAATCTCGTTGGTACGCAAATGATAAAGACTATAGTAAATTCGTAAAAGAAGATATGGATATCCGTAAGTATCTAACTAAAGAACTAAAAGCTGCTTATGTATCACGCATTGAAATCGAACGTTCAAAAAACAGAATTGAAATCATTATCCGTGCATCACGCCCAGGTGTGGTTATCGGCCAAAATGGTGAAAATATTGAACGCATCAAAAAAGTACTCGAAAAGAAACTTCAAGGAAACCAATTGCATGTCAAAGTGCTCGAAATTGCTAACCCTGATTTAGATGCTAACATCGTGGCTCGTAATATCGCTGAACAACTTGAAGGTCGTGCTTCATTTAGAAGTACACAAAAGAAAGCAATCCAAAGAACTATGCGTTCTGGAGCTAAGGGAATTAAGACTTTAGTATCTGGTCGTTTAGGTGGAGCAGATATGGCTCGTTCTGAAGGGTATGCAGAAGGAATCGTTCCGTTACATACATTACGTTCTGATATTGATTATGCTCACTACGAAGCAGATACTACCTATGGTAAATTAGGTGTTAAAGTTTGGATTTGTCGTGGAGAAGTTCTTCCAGGTCAAATGGTTACTGAACCAGAAGCACCTAAGTTCAATGAACGTACTCGTAGAAAACCTCGCCGTGGTCAAAAAAATGATCGTCAAGATCGTAAACCTCGTGGCCAACGTCAAGAAAACCAACCAGCAGAAGCTAAAACAGATGCGGTTGAACAAGGAGGTAATTAATTACTATGTTAATGCCAAAAAGAACTAAATTTAGAAGACCACACCGTTTAAGTTACGAAGGTCTTGCTAAAGGTGGAGTAAAGGTAGTTTACGGTGAGTATGGCTTAGTCGCTTTGTCAGGTAACTACGTTTCGAACCGTCAAATCGAAGCTGCTCGTATCGCGATGACTCGTTATATGAAACGTGGAGGTAAAGTTTGGATTAAAATTTTCCCTCACTTAGCTATCACTAAAAAACCTCTCGAAGTTCGTATGGGTTCCGGAAAAGGAGCGCCAGAAGGATGGGTTGCGGTTGTAGAAAAAGGTAGAGTTATGTTTGAAATCGGTGGTGTTTCTGAAGAAGTTGCTAAAGAAGCATTCCGACTTGCTGCACACAAACTACCTGTTAAATGTAAATTTGTAAAAAAAGGTGAGGAGGTACTATAAGAATGTCAATTAAAGAAATTAGAGATAAATCCACTGCTGATTTGAACAAAGAAATTGATTCACTTAAAGAAGAGCTCTTTACCCTCCGTTTTCAAAAGGCTACTGGGCAACTAGAGAATCCTTTGAAAATCAGAGAAGTACGTAAGACAATCGCACGTATCAAAACTGTAATCACTGAGCGTGAGCTTAGTGAAGAGAAGTAGGGAGGCATAAAATGGAAAGAATTAATCATCGTAAAGTATATAGAGGAAAAGTCGTTTCAGATAAAAATGACAAAACTATTATTGTTGAAGTTACTACATCAAAACGTCATAAACTCTATGGAAAACGCGTTAAATATTCTAAGAAATTTACTGCACATGATGAAAGCAATACTGCTAAACTCAATGACATTGTAGAAATTATGGAAACTCGTCCGCTATCAGCGACAAAGAGATTTCGTCTAATCAAAGTTGTTGAAGAAGCAGTTGTACTTTAGGAGGTTGAAATTATGATACATAAAGAAACCAGACTGAATGTCGCTGACAACACTGGCGCAAAAGAAGTCTTAGTTATTAGAGGATTAGGTGGATCAGTAAGACGATTCTCAAACATTGGAGATATCATTGTTTGTACAGTAAAAGAATCGACACCAGGCGGAACTGTAAAAAAAGGTGACGTCGTAAAAGCAGTCATCGTTAGAACCAGATACGGATTACGTCGTGAAAACGGCTCATACATTCGTTTTGATGATAACGCATGCGTCATCATTAAAGATGACATGACACCACGCGGGACCAGAATTTTTGGACCTGTTGCGCGTGAACTACGTGATAAAAACTTCATGAAGATTGTATCACTTGCACCGGAAGTACTTTAGGAGGAACTTTAAATGAGAATATTAAATGGTGATAAAGTAATGATTATCTCTGGATCATTTAAGGGAACTGTTGGTGATGTCATCAAAGTAGATCCTAAAAAAGAGCTAGTGATGGTCGAAGGAGTCAATTTACAAAAGAAACATATGAAACCTACTCAACAAAACCCAGAAGGTGGAATTATTGAGAAAGAAGGATGGATTCATGTTTCTAACGTTCAACTTTATGATGCTAAAACAAAACAAGCAACACGAGTTGGATACAAAACAGATAGTAAAGGAAACAAGGTTCGTTTTTACAAAAAGAGCGGACAACTTGTTAAGTAGGAGATGCAAATGGCTAGTAGATTAAAAGAAACTTATATGAACGATGTCGTTAGTGCATTGACTAAGAAATTTGAATATACTTCAGTAATGCAAGTACCTAAGTTAGAAAAAATCGTGGTTAACATGGGTGTAGGAGATGCTATCGCAAACCCTAAAGCACTTGAAGACGCGGTCAAAGAACTAACACAAATTACAGGACAAAAACCTGTTATTACCAAAGCTAAGAAATCAATTGCGAACTTCAAACTACGTGAAGGAATGCCAATTGGTTGTAAAGTTACTTTGCGTGGAGAAAAAATGTGGCATTTCTATGACAGACTTGTCAATGTTTCTTTACCACGTGTCAGAGATTTCCGTGGAGTTTCGTCAAATGCATTTGATGGTCGTGGAAACTATACTTTAGGGGTAAAAGAACAATTAATTTTCCCTGAAATCAACTACGATAAAGTAAACCGTTTGCGTGGAATGGACATTGTAATCGTTACAAGCGCAAAAACCGATGAAGAAGGCTACGCTCTTTTACAAGAGTTAGGGATGCCTTTTGCTAAGAAATAGTAGGAGGATAAACTAGATGGCAAAAAAATCGATGATCAATAAACAAAGACGCCCTCAAAAGTTCAAAGTGCGTGAGTACACTCGTTGTTCTCGCTGCGGACGTCCTCACTCTGTAATTAGTAAATATGGAATTTGTCGTATCTGCTTCAGAGAATTGGCTTATGCAGGCCAATTACCTGGTGTCAAGAAGGCAAGTTGGTAAGGAGAATATCAGATGAATATGACAGATCCAATTGCGGATATGCTAACAAGAATTCGTAACGGCATTCAAGCACGTCACGAAACAGTAGCAATCCCTGCGAGTAAAGAGAAATTAGAAATCGCTCGCATTTTAAAAGAAGAAGGTTTCATTCTTAATTTTCGCGTTGAAGGCGACCTTAAGAAAACATTAACAGTAGATTTAAAATACGGTCCTAACAATGAAAGAATCATCAGCGGACTAAAACGAATCTCTAAACCAGGTCTACGTGTTTACGCTAAATCAACAGATTTACCACGTGTACTCAATGGACTTGGAATCGCAATCATCTCAACTTCAAACGGATTGATGGTTGATCGCGATGCACGCAAGAAAAACGTGGGCGGCGAAGTGCTTGCTTACGTGTGGTAGAAAGAGGAAACTAAATGTCACGTATCGGAAATAAAGCGATTACCATTCCATCTGGCGTTGAAGTAACAATTACAGATGGCAATGAGGTGACTGTAAAAGGTCCAAAAGGGACTCTAACACGCACCTTCAGCCCAATTTATGACATCAAGATCGAAGAAGGAGTACTTACAGTAGCTCGTCCAAACGATCAAAAAGCTGTTAAACAACTTCATGGAACAATTCGTTCACTCATCAATAACATGATTGAAGGAGTTAACCAAGGATTTAAGAAAGAACTCGATATCGTAGGTATTGGATATCGTGCTGCAGTTAACGGCAATAAATTAGTACTAAATGTTGGATATTCACATCCAGTTGAATTTGAAATCATTGATGGATTAACTGTTGCTGTTGAAAAGAATACACGTGTTTCTGTAGAAGGAATCGACAAACAAGTTGTTGGCGAATTTGCGGCAAATGTCCGTAATACTCGTAAACCTGAACCCTACCTTGGTAAAGGGATTCGTTACAAAGATGAACACGTACGCCGTAAAGAAGGTAAAACGGCTGGGAAGAAATAGTAGGAAGGAGAAAGAAAATTTATGCTTAAAAAGATTGATAAAAACGCTAAACGTGTTAAGAGACACAGTAGAATGCGTAACAAAATTCATGGAACTTCTCTTCGTCCTCGTCTCAACGTCTTCCGTTCGAACACAAACATCTATGCACAAATCATCGATGATGTTTCAAAACAAACACTTGTTAGCGCAAGCAGTTTACAATTGAAATTAGAACACGGTGGAAACATAGATGCGGCGAAACAAGTTGGCGCTGAAATTGCTAAGCTTGCTAAAGACGCAAACATCACTGAAGTCGTATTTGACCGCGGTGGTTATGTATATCACGGCAGAGTAAAAGCACTCGCTGAAGCAGCTCGTGAAGCTGGCTTACAATTTTAGGAGGATTTGTAAATGAGTCAAGATCGTAGACCAAGAAGAAACTATAAACAAGAACAAGAGTTCGAAGAACGTGTAGTTACGATTAACCGTGTCACTAAAGTTGTAAAAGGTGGTCGTAAATTCCGCTTCTCAGCACTCGTTGTTGTTGGAGACAAAAAAGGACGTGTCGGCTTTGGATTAGGCAAAGCTAACGAAGTGCCTGATGCAATTAAAAAAGGCGTCGAAGAAGCTAAAAAGAACGTTATCGATGTAAGAATCATCAATAACTCTACAATTCCACATCCTATTACAGGACGCTATGGAGCTGGAGAAGTTCGCTTAATCCCTGCATCAGAAGGTACAGGAGTTATCGCAGGTGGTTCAATCCGTATTGTTCTAGAATTAGCTGGAATCAACGACATCTTAACAAAATGCATCGGTTCAAGAACACCAATTAACATGGTCCGTGCAACATTCGAAGGATTAAAAAATCTTAAGACTGTCAACGAAGTTGCTAAACTACGTGAAGTAAAAGTAGAAAGCATTCGATAGGAGGGATATCATGAAATTACACGAATTAACCCATAACGAAGGCGCAAGAACAACACGTAAGCGTGTTGGCCGTGGACATGGTTCAGGATTAGGTAAACTATCTGGCCGTGGACAAACAGGTCAAAACTCAAGAAGTGGCGGAGGAGTCGCAATCGGATTTGAAGGTGGACAAACTCCTTTGTATCGTCGTTTACCAAAACGTGGTTTTAATAACAAATGGCGTGTTGAATACACCATTGTTAACCTAGATGCATTAGAACAACTCGAAGACAACACTGAAGTAACACTAGAATCTCTATTAGAACTAGGTGTTGTTAAAAAGCAGTTAGATGGCCTAAAAGTACTTGGACAAGGAAACTTAACTAAGAAATTAGTTGTAAAAGCTAACAAGTTCTCAGAATCTGCTAAAACGGCTATCGAAAAAGCAGGTGGAAAAGCTGAGGTGATCTAATATGTTAAAAACATATGTAGATTTATTCAAAAATGCTGATATCCGCAAGAAATTTCTCTTTACATTTGCGTGCCTCTTTGTGTACCGTCTCGGAGCACACATTTTAGTACCAAATATTAACGAATATCTTCTTGCAGGTGGTTTGACAACCTCAAACTCCATCGTAGAAATGATGAATTTATTAGGTGGTGGAGCGCTCCAATCCTTCTCAATGTTCGCATTAGGGGTTGGACCGTACATCACAGCATCCATTGTTTTTCAATTACTAGCAATGGATGTTATTCCTTATTTCACTAACCTTCAAAAAGAAGGTGAACAAGGAAGAAAAACACTCGATCGATATACCCGCTATTTAGCGGTAGTGTTAGGTTTTGTACAAGCAATATCAATGCTAATCGCTACCAATACTTCGAATCCAGGAATTGTTATCGACAGTTCATGGACAGGATATTTCCAAGCAGCACTCGTCATGGTTGCAGGATCGATGTTCTTACTTTGGATTGGTGACCAAATCACTAAAAAAGGTATCGGAAACGGGACATCATTAATTATCTTTGCTGGAATTGTTTCATCACTTCCTTCACAAGTATCGACAGTTTTCCAAATTCTTTTAGGAAAAGAATTTACTGTTATGGGTGTCTCTAACTTTATTCTTTATCTATTAATTTACGTGTTCATCGTCGTACTGGTAATTTTTATGACCAATGCTGAACGTCGTATTCCAATTCAATACACATCAAGCTCGTTAGTACAAAAGAAATCGGATAAAAACTATTTACCTTTAAAAATTAACTCAGCATCCGTCATTCCAGTTATCTTTGCAAGTGCAATTATGACTGCACCAATAACAGTTCTAAGTTTCTTAGACAATGATTGGGCAAGATCTGCGTACAATTTCTTAAACAGCGTTTTTAGTTTACAAACAATTCCAGGATTAATTATCTACTCAATCCTAATCATCCTCTTTACATTCTTCTATACTAACTTAACAGTAGACCCTAAGAAGATTTCAGAAAATCTACAAAAAAATGGAACATATGTCGTCAGTATCCGACCAGGAGAAGCAACCCGTACCTATATTTCATCTGTATTAAATAGAATTACTGTTTTAGGGGCTGCCTTCTTATTATTTATTGCTTTATTACCTCATGTTATTCCTATGGTAACGGATGTTCCACAACAAGTTGCTTTAGGCGGAACCGGAATTATCATCGTTGTTGGTGTTGCTTTAGAAACTATGAAGGGGTTAACTTCCCAACTAACTCAACGTAAATACACTGGATTCAAAAGAGGCGAATAATGAACATATTAATTATGGGTGTTGCGGGAGCCGGAAAAGGAACAATGGCTGAACGCATTAAAGAACATTACAATATTCCTCATATCTCAAGTGGAGAAATGTTTCGTGAAGCAATTCGCCAAGAAACTCCATTAGGGAAACTAGCGAAACAATACATTGATCATGGATTACTTGTCCCCGACGATGTTACCATTACGATGGTGAAAGAACGTCTGGCCAAACCAGATTGTACCAATGGATATTTATTGGATGGTTTTCCTAGAACGATGATTCAAACAGGAGCTTTCGAAAAAGCGATGGATGATTTAGATAAAAAATTAGACATCGTTATTAATCTCAACGTTGATTTTGAAGTTCTTGAAGAACGTATTACAGGAAGAAGACTATGTAAAGATTGTGGAGCAATCTACAACATTCATAACCATAAGCCAAAAATTGAAGGGGTTTGTGATATCTGTGGTGGTGAGCTTTATCAACGCTCAGACGACACAACCAACCAACTAAGAATCAGACTGACTGAATATGAACATTTAACAAAACCAGTGATTGACTTCTACATCGGTAAAGGTGATGTCATCCAGATTGATGCAAGCCAACCTGTAGAAGACGTCTGGAATGATTTAAAAAAAGCTTTGGAGGCATTGAATGGTTAATACAAAATCGGAAAGAGAAATTAACTTGATGAGAAAAGCAGGTTGGATTGTGGCTAAAACGCTAGAAGTAGTAGAACCATATATCAAACCTGGAGTCAGTACTTTTGAGCTCGATCAAATCTGTGAAAAGACGATTCGTTCTCACGGAGCGATTCCAAGCTTTCTTAATTATCAAGGATTTCCTGGTTCGGTTTGTACCTCGGTTAATGAAGTGTTAGTTCACGGAATACCGAATAAAAAAACCATTCTCAAAGAAGGAGATATCATCACAATTGATGTCGGCGCTAACTATAAAGGCTATCATGGTGACGGGGCTTGGACATTTGCGGTTGGAGAAATTAGTGAAGAAGCTAAAAATCTAATGCAAGTGACCAAGGACTCGTTGTATGAAGGACTAAAACATGTTAAAGCAGGGACATATTTAGGAAATGTATCGTTTGCGATTGGCTCATACATTAAGAAGTTCGGATACTCGATCCCGATGGACTATACGGGACATGGAATAGGAAAAAACCTCCATGAAGATCCAGCTGTATTTAATGATGGCCAACAAGACAAAGGGATACTTCTTAAAGAAGGGATGACCATCTGTATTGAACCTATGGTTCACCTGGGAAAACCTTTTACTAAAGTATTGAGTGATGATTGGACAGTTATCTCTAAAGATAAGAGTTTAACAGCTCATTACGAACACACCATCGTCATCAGAAAAGATGGATGTGAAATACTAACAACACTAACACCTCAGGAGGGATTTAATGGGTAAACAAGACGTTATAGAAATTGATGGAATTGTAGAAGATACACTTCCAAATGCACAATTCAAAGTAAAACTACAAAATGGACACGAGATACTGGCTCACGTTTCTGGTAAAATCCGTATGCACTACATTCGCATTTTACCAGGCGACCGTGTCACGGTAGAAATTTCACCGTATGATTTAACACGTGGCCGAATTACATTTAGACACAAATAAAAGGAGGAACCACAATGAAAGTACAACCATCAGTCAAACCAATTTGTGATAAATGTCGCGTTATCAAACGAAAAGGACGCGTCATGGTAATTTGTGAAAACCCTAAACACAAACAAAGACAAGGATAAGGAGATAAAATATGGCTCGTATAGCAGGCGTTGATATTCCACGTAATAAACGTGTAGAAGTATCATTGACATATGTATATGGCATTGGATTATCCACTGCCCAAAAGATTTTAGATAAAACCGGAATTTCAAGAGACATTCGTGTTAAGGATTTAACAGATGAGCAAGTCAATGACATTCGTAATGAAGTAAATACTGTAAAAACTGAAGGTGATTTACGTCGTGAAGAATCATTAAACATTAAACGTCTTATGGAAATAGGGACATACCGTGGTATTCGTCACAGAAGAGGCTTACCTGTTCGTGGACAAAGAACCAAAACAAATGCACGTACACGCAAAGGACCACGTCGTACAGTTGCTAACAAGAAGAAATAGAGTGTAAAGGAGAAAACAATGGCAAAGCAAAAGACAAAAGTAGTTCGTAAACGTCGCGTTAAAAAGAATATAGCCAAAGGTGTGGCTCATATTCACTCTACTTTCAATAACACTATCGTAACAATCACTGATGAACAAGGAAATGTTATCTCATGGTCAAGTGCTGGAGCACTTGGTTATAAAGGATCAAGAAAATCGACACCATTCGCTGCTCAACAAGCAAGTGAAGCGGCAGCAAAAGTTGCTGTAGAAAATGGAATGAAAACTGTCGAAGTATCTGTCAAAGGACCTGGTCCTGGACGGGAAGCTGCAGTACGTTCTTTACAAACAGCTGGATTAGATATTAGCGTTATCAATGACAATACACCAATTCCACATAACGGATGTCGTCCACCAAAACGACCACGTGGATAATTGAAAACGAAACGGAGGTAACAGTTTATGCAAAAATTTGAGCGTGCAACATTTAAAATCAAAGCGGCAGATGAACAAGCGAATTATGGTAAATTCGTGATAGAACCACTTGAAAGAGGGTTCGGTGACACTTTGGGAAATGCACTACGACGTGTATTACTGTCCTCATTACCAGGGGCAGCTGTCTATTCACTTAAAATTGAAGGAGTTCAACACGAATTTTCTTCTATTTCGGGTGTTAAAGAAGATGTGACAGCCATCTTACTAAATTTAAAGGATTTAATATTAACAATCGATAATGAAGAATCACATACATTACGTTTGTCAGAAAAAGGACCAAAAGTAGTCACTGCAAAAGATTTAGAATTACCTGCAGGAGTACACCTAGTTAACCCAGACACAGTGATTTGCACTCTTAGTGACAGTGGTGTTATCGAAATGGAACTTAAAGTTAAAAATGGAAGAGGATATGTTGCCCAAGATGTCAACAAAACTCTTCACAAAGAAGCAAGCTTAGGTATAGGAACTATCTATACCGATTCGATTTACACGCCAGTAAAAAGAGCTGCTTATAACGTAGAACCTGCTTTAGTTGGTTTAACATCACTGTATGATCGTTTAACACTAGAGGTTTGGACAGATGAGTCAATTGCTCCTCAAAAAGCACTCGCTCAAGCTGCAAAGATACTAACGGACTACTTCAACTTAATCGTCGAATTAGAAGAAGGATTAGTCGAAGTAGACTCAGTCATCAAACCAAGTGTTGAAGGAAAAGAAAAACCTAAATCGACAATGATGATTGAAGATTTAGATTTATCAGTACGTTCATATAATTGCTTAAAACGTGCAGGCATTCAAACAGTAGAAGAATTGACCCAAAAGACGGAAGAAGATATGATGAAAGTCCGTAACTTAGGGAAAAAATCTCTCAAAGAAGTGAAGGATAAACTTCACGACCTTGGCTTAGGCTTCAAGGGTTTTGAAAACAAGTAAAGGAGGACTTTCAAATGAAAAATCGTAAATTAGGAGTATTATCTGCTCATAGAAAATCAATGTTACGTAATCTAGTTACGTCACTTGTTATCAACGGTTCAATAACAACTACCGAAAAAAGAGCATTAGAACTAAGAACTGTCGCTGACAATCTAGTTACACTTGCAAAAAGAAATGATTTGCACGCACGCCGTCAAGCTGCTCAAGTTTTATTCAACGTCAAGAATAACCAAGACCAAACAGCATTACAAGTTTTATTCGATCAAATCGGTCCTAAATATCAAGATCGTAATGGTGGATACACTAGAGTCAATAAAACTGTTCAGCGCCGTGGAGACAACGCTCCAATGGCTGTTATCGAGTTTGTCTAAGAGCGGTAATTATACCGCTTTTTTCATATGAAAACATTTGAGAAATTCAGACAGCATTGCTTACAAGAAAACTATCCAATCATGAGCCAAGAAGTCTTAGAAGAAATTTTGCACTATCTTAACCAAAGAAAACAAGCTTCTGTTTTAGAATTAGGATCTTGTGTAGGATATTCAGCAATCGTCTTGGCTAGTAATTCCAACACAAGAATTGTGTCGATCGAAAGAGATATGGAACGTCATATTCTAGCAAAAGAAAACGTAAAGAAATTTGGGTTAGAACCTTTAATCAAAATGGTCTATGACGATGCCTTAACTTTTGAAACAACCGACACCTATGATTTCATTATTTTTGATGCTGCCAAAGCACAAAATCAAGCATTCTTAGATAGGTATTTGCCACACTTAAACAATGAAGGGGTGATATTCATCGATAATGTTGATTTTCATGGACTAACAAGCAATGTTGACAGCATTACCGGGAAAAACTTAAGAAGTATGGTTAGAAAGCTGAAAAGTTTTGAAGAAAATCTTCTTCTGCGTCAAGACTTAGACGTCACCCATAAATCTGTAGGAGATGGATTACTAATTATCCGAAAGAAACGCTTGAATGGTAAGTGAAGTTCTGTTTTCAAATAAAGTTCCGTATTCAGT
>JAAYEW010000023.1 GCA_012728555.1 Erysipelothrix sp. | reverse complement strand
TTCCATGATAAGTCCATGGGGGTTGTTGGTCATGACCATATCCAAAAATGCACCATAACTACCGTCGAGTCGAATGATATCGACACCCATTTCTTTGAAAATGCTTAGGTCATCGGGTGTTGCTTTGAGGTGTTCGATGACTTTAGGGTTTGTGTCGACACTAATTTCAAATCCTAATATATGAGCATAACCAAAGAGTTCAGTGAATTCTTGAATGATTTCATCTCTAGGCGCATCAACTGAGAGCAAACAGGTGAACAAGCGTTCAAAACCGAAACTGGATGCTAATTCTAAATAAGCTTTGTCTCTTTCTATTGTGGAATGTTCGGGATAGATTGAGATTCCTAGTTTGTTCATCTTGTTTCCTTTCGTCTCGTACCCATATTATACCAAAAATTTGTACCAATAACTTAATAAAAAGCAAAAATCATAAATATTAATTTCAAAATAATGTTTATGTTTTTATAGGATGGAAACGATTACTGTCACTACGTCCAGTGTATTGATCGCATACACGGTGGTAGTCAACGTGATATATAAATGTTAAAAATTTGTACACTTTAACTGAAGTTAGTTTTAAAACTTTGATCTATATATTTGGGCGGAGTATCAACTAGATGTCGAAGAAAATATTGCTACGAGTGCTATCTTTACCAGCTATCATAAAGCAATGTTTTTGTACTAAAAACGGCATCCGAAGGTTTAGTAAAACAAGATGATTAACAGGGTACAGTAATATCAGAATATTTAAATCTAGATATAGCTCAACCTAGGGTAGAACTGTCGACACGTTATTTATAGAATGATTTATTTAGATAATAAATAAATATAAAAAAACAGATGTGTTTTTTTAATTGATCATTCGCTCAATAAGTTTTGAATGGATATAGTATTGAGTAGTTGTTTAAATGAATTTTCAAGTACAATAACGAAATTTCAACAAAATTAAAAGTTTTAAGAATTTCTCAATCCCTAAAACTTTCTAATAATCATTGCATCAATTTATATTGTTTTAACAAAACTTGGCATCAACTCAATCAGCAACAATAGTTTTGATTTTGTAATCCAGAGCTAATTCACTTAAGAACTCTGTATCTGCCTCACGATCAGTAACAACAACATCAAAATCAGTCACATTACCAGAAATAAAGTTAACAGTTTGGCCAAGTTTTGAATGATCTACACAAAGAATACGAGGTCCTTTGCAGTTTTCTAACATCAAACGATTTATACTCACTTCTGAATGGATGGAAGTGGTCATACCAATATCTAAAGAAAAACCACTGCAACCTAAAATTGACTTTGAAACAGAAACATTCCGAATCGTTTGAAGTGCAAAATCGCCTACCATCGACTCTTTAGGGTATCTTAATTCACCACCTGTAAGAATAATAGTAACATTTGGACTCGATTTACAGGTGACGGCTTTTGCGTTATTGGTAATAACCGTCACATATTTTTGGTCCAAATAACGAAGAACCAGTAAAGCGGTACTAGAAGTGTTAATAAAAATTGTATCCCCTGAATCAATGAGCTGAGCAGTAGTCTTAGCAATAGAATGCTTAGTATATGACATCTTTTTACTTGGATTTTGATCATTGTGCTTACTAAGTAACCTCGCACCTCCATAAAAACGTTCTATGTATTTCTTTTCTTCAAAAAATAATAAATCCCGTCGAATAGTTACTTCCGAGACATTCAGAGTTTGAGCTAATTCTACAACAGTTTAATGGGGATGGGAAAGCAGAACTCATGACAATTGAGCCTTTCCATGGAAATACGATGAAAGTCTATGAAGAAACTGAAGAAGGCTACAAAGAGGTGTTTCAGTATCCATTTGAAGTTGATTTTGCTCATACATTAGTTGGGAATACACTCAATGGAGTCCCTTGCTTTGTAGGTGGTGTTCGAAGAGTCAATTGTGAGTTGTTTGTGATCACATATGAAAACAATGAATATAAGGTAACTATAGTTGATGAAGGAGCAGGACCGTCTAACTTAATGGTCGGACATCAAGGCGATAGAGACTTCATTATTTCCGCAAATCATACTCGTAATGAAAGTGCAGTTTATTTTGTCGAGTAAAACCATTTGATTAGACAGATAACAGAGAAGGATAAACAATGATGCAATATAATTTCATGGTAAAACCAGCATCTTCAGCGTGTGATTTGAAATGCAAGTATTGCTTTTACGATGATATCAGCGATCGAAGAGAAGTAAAAACTCATGGAAACATGAGTGAATTAACAAGAACGAAGCTCATTGAACGATTAACATCTCTAGATGACAACAGTGTAATTAATATAGCCTTTCAAGGAGGGGAGCAAACACTTGTTGGTTTGCCTTTCTTTGAAGGATTTGTTTTGGAAATGGAAGAGAAGAAGAAAAAAACCAAGTAATTAACTATAGTATTCAAACAAATGGATATACTCTTAATGCAGATTGGGTTCGATTTTAGAAAAGAGAGTACTTTTCTTGTTGAATTTTCAATAGATGGTTTCAAAGTAAACGTGGTTTATTTAGATTATCAAATTCAACAAACCAACACACTGTCAAATGATGGAAGGAATTAATTTATTTCATTGAATTCAATAATTTGACTGTCTTAACTCAAGATTTAGCTAAACACCCTAAAAAGATCTGTGATTTTTATGTTCTCGATGATTACCAATAAGTGTGATAGAATGATAAAGGTGCTAGAAATAATTAACTTTAAAAAAAGTCTATAACAGGAAAACGAAAAGTTATAGAATATAATAAAATTAGGAGATTAACAATGCCGATCAAAATGATAGTCTGCGACATGGATGGAACACTACTCAACTCAGAAAATGAAATCATGCCTAAGACAAAAAAGAAACTCATAGAGTTGCAAGCCAAAGGAATCAGATTAGTCCTTGCGAGCGGTCGCTCCTATAAAAGACTCTTAACCTATGCCACAGAACTCAAAATGGATCAATACAATGGATACTTAATTGATGTCAATGGAACATCCTTTTACGATATGGCAACCAACCAACGCTACCGTATCGCAAGTTTAGAAAAAGAAGATATCAAAATAATTAATGAGTTCTTTTCGATGTTTAACGTTGAACTTCAATACAGTCAAGATGAGGGAGTCTGTACCTATTTAACCGATTCAATTTATGACATCAAACGAATGATTCGAAGTGAAATGAAACTCCCCCAGGACTATCCTTGGATGAGTGGAATGCACAGTTGGTTAGCAGACTTTCGCGATGGTTACCCAAATATGACACTCATTCGCGACTTAAAAGATGCTCCGGATACCTGTAATAAAATGTCAGTTGCTCAAGAACCACAGTACATTGAATTTATAAAAGATATTGTTAACAAATCCGACATTTCTAAACATTATGAATTTGTAGCTTCTGATCACAGAAAGCTAGAAGTTACCAAAAAAGGAGTCAACAAAGGGAATGCACTCAGCCAGCTGATGGATCATCTAAGCATAAAAAATAATGAAGTCATTGTCTTTGGAGATAGTGAAAACGATATTTCAATGTTTATAGACAAACCTTACTGTGTTGCTATGGCAAATTCACTCCTCAAAACAAAAGAAAAAGCCAACTATCGAACCGGTGGGAATGATGAAGAAGGAATTTTTGATCTCTTAGAGAAATTTGAAAAAGAAGGCATCATTGCTTTTTAAAAACTGATGAATTTAATATTTTCTCAGCCGCTCATAGAAAAGAATAACTCACAGACCTCAATAGTCTATTTGTGGATATTAAGTTTATTCCAATCGGGAGTATCACACTATATAATTGTCAAGATGTGACAGAAAAGCAAGAAATTTTGTTATTAATACAAGTTCTGTCCGAAAGGAAGAATGGCATATCCGTGAACAACATATAAAAAATGTCAGTGAAAGAGTTTAATCAAAGGGTTAACTCTTTTTTATAAGCAACAAGCAACAGCAAATGATAGAATATAACTTAAAGAAAAGAAACGATAAAAAGGAGAACAAAACAGATGAGTCAATGGTGTCAAGAATTAAGAAAACCATCATGGGCACCACCAGCTAGATTATTTGGTCCAGTATGGTCAGTACTCTATCTGATCATCTTTGTTTCTTATGGATATGTTTTTTCCTTGAGGTTTCAAACAGAAATTGGATGGCTAGAAATCTTACCATTTCTACTAAACATTCTGTTTAACCTAGCCTTTACCCCCATCCAATTTACTCTTAGAAATAATTATTTAGCTCTTATTGATATTCTACTAACCCTGGTGACATTGTTATGGGCGCTGATCACAATCTATCCCATTGCTCCATGGGTCACCTGGATCAACAGTGCCTATCTTCTATGGGTAGCATTTGCGAGTGCACTACAGTTAGCCATTACTTGGCTAAACCACAAACCTATCTAAGGACAAAAGGAGGATTTATGAATCAACGAATGATTAAAAGTCTCATCGGAGGAGTTTTATTAGGACTCGTCTGTGTAGTGGGAGCCTATGTTCGCTCCAATTTTACAGCATCTGCTGATTTTGTGTTTGCTTTATGGTATAACCGCGTCATCATCGGACTAGTGATTGGGGCACCATGGACATCCGTCAATAGAAATCAAAGCTTACTCAGAGGAGCAACTCTAGGACTTTTAGTATCCTTTGCTTTCTACAGCTCAACTTCATTTCAAGATCCAATCAGTTTTGTTGCAGGAATTGTCTACGGAGTCATCATTGAAGCCTATTTGTACAAGACTGAACAATAAGATAAATAGAAGGAGATAACATTTCGTTATCAATCATACGACAAGATATCACACACATCAAAAATGCAGCCAACCCAAATATAAGAAGTATGTAATAAGTTATCACCAATTAAGACGAAAGAAGCAGTCATAACCTCAGGTTTTAACTTGCCTATCAAATGGATAATCCACGCAGCATCACCTTTATTATAAATGATGTTATCTAAGTTGATTAGACATTTTGATTTGTAGGGTTAAACTAGACATGTGTGTCTAATCTACTTTTACAAGTAAAATAAACAATAGAAAATAGGTACAAAGGTTTACATTTGAAGTCAAATGAGATAATATACCCCAATGAGACATTCATTTCGAAAGTAAACCCATTGATTTTGAATAAGAGTGAAAACTCTTTTCTTTTGGTCTGAGAATCAAAAGATCTCTCCATTAGAAAAAGGTAAACCATTTGAATTTTAAACAATTAGGGGTTAGTGCACCCATCTTAAAAGCACTGGATGAAGCATCCTATACAATTCCAACTCCTGTCCAAGAAGGCGCGATTCCATCCGCTTTACAGGGTCAAGATATTTTAGGTTTAGCACAAACAGGAACTGGCAAAACGGCAGCCTTTGCGATACCTATCTTACAGCAATTAAAAACCATTAAAGTGGGACAATCAAAACGAGTCATTCAATCACTTATTTTAACACCGACTCGTGAACTAGCCATTCAAATACAAGAGAGCTTTAAAGTCTATGGACGGTTTATGTCTCTTCGCTCAACTGTGGTCTTTGGTGGAGTGACCCAAGGTCACCAAGTCAGAGCCCTTCAACAAGGAGTCGATATCTTAATCGCAACACCAGGCAGATTGATGGATTTAGTTCAACAACGGCATATTGATTTATCGGCGGTCAAGATTTTTACTCTCGATGAAGCGGATCGCATGTTAGACATGGGCTTTATCCATGATATTAAAAAAATCTTAGCGATGTTACCACTTAAAAAACAAACCATGCTCTTTTCCGCAACCATGCCGAAAGAGATTCATGAAATTGTCAATAAACTGTTAGTGAATCCCGTAAAAGTGTCGATAACACCAGTATCCTCCACCGTCGATACGGTCAAACAGTCTGTATCGTTTGTGGATACCAATCACAAAATGGATGTTCTAGAAGACTTTATTATCGAAAATAACAATGAATCGGTGTTAGTGTTCACAAAAACAAAACATGGGGCAGACAAAGTAGTGAAAGAATTACTGAAAAGAAATATCACTGCGCGCGCGATTCATGGCAACAAATCTCAAAACGCACGTCAAGGAGCTCTACAAGAGTTCAAATCACTTCAAACCCAAGTCTTAGTCGCTACAGATATCGCATCGCGAGGTATTGACATCCATGATCTTAATTTTGTTGTCAACTACGATCTACCAGACGTACCTGAAACCTATGTACACCGAATTGGACGCACAGGAAGAGCTGGTAACTCAGGAGTGTCTTTGACTCTGTGTAATCATCAAGACAAAGAGTTACTTCTGGATATCGAAAAACTGATTAAAAAGAAAATCACAGTACTTGAAAATGACAAGTATCCAATCATCGACTTTTCACCCAAACCGAAAGCAAAAGGTGGTAGAAAACAAGCAACTCAACCACAAACAAAATCAACTCGCTCTAAGAAAATCACAGAACCAACCTCTACAAAGAGTGCACGTTCATCAAGACCAGAGACGAAGACGGTTACTAAAGGATCACCCTCAGCAAAATCAGTTGTTAATAATGTTGTTAAAAACACTCGTTCATCAAAACCAGCGACACCTAAAAAAGGCATCCCTACAAAATCTCGTCGCAATAATTCAGGTCAAGCAAGGGTCCATTCCTAAAACATGGATCCAAAACAGCGAAAGAATATACATGTTGGCTTAAAAGTAGCAGTCGTTCAAAAACAAGATCAACCAACGGGTAAAGTAACAGAAGGGATTGTTATGAAACTTCTGACCAACTCTACTGTTCATCCACATGGTATTAAAGTTATGCTCGAATCAAAAATTGTCGGTCGAGTAGTTAGTATTATTCAAGACTAGTTTGTTTGCTCAGTTGAAGCAGACAAACTTTTTTTGAGTACACAACTTGCGAAAAGATACTCATGAAGAGTATGATGAAATAACTAGAGAGGAGTCATCATTATGAATATTAGACAAAGAATAGTAATCATAATTGCTCTATTGTTACTGATTAGTTGTACAACATCAACACCAACAAACGATGAACCTCTACGATTAACATTGACTGAATTAGCCGAGTTTAATGGGAAAGATGGAAACAAGGCGTATATTGCTGTGGATGGAATAATCTATGATGTCAGTGATGATCCAAATTGGGTTAATGGACTACACAATGGATTTGAAGCTGGTAAGGATTTGAGTGTTGAGATAAAAAATGCTTCTCCTCATGGTGTCTCAAAACTGGAAGGTGCCATTAAAGTAGGTGAAATTAAGAAGTGATTCGTCACTTCTTTTTTGAAAGCTTATCAATCAAAAATACAATTGAATGAGTGTTCAAAGAAGTGTATAGTGAACCTATAGAGTTTGCCCTTTCAAAGGAGGAATTGATCATGAATGTCATTGAAATTAATCATTTAACCCGAGATTATGGAAACAATCGAGGCATCTTCGATGTTAGTTTTTCGGTTGAAAAAGGAGAAGTCATTGGTTTTTTAGGACCAAACGGTGCAGGGAAAACAACAACGATTCGACACTTGATGGGTTTTATCAAACCGCAACAGGGAACCGTAACAATCAATGGACTTGATTGTTGGACAAGTCACAGTGAAATTCAACAAAACTTAGGGTATATACCAGGAGAAATGGCGTTTTTTGACGATATGACAGGGACTGAGTTTCTAAAGTTTATGGAAAAATACAGAAATACTCATCGTCGCGATCGTAAAAAAGAAATGTTGGATCTTTTCCAACTCGACCCCAATGTTAAAATCAAGAAAATGAGTAAGGGGACAAAACAGAAGTTAGGAATTGTAGTTGCCTTTATGCATGATCCAGAAGTATTGATTTTAGACGAACCAACCAGTGGATTAGATCCCCTGATGCAAAGTCGATTCATCGATCTAATCTTGAAAGAAAAGGCACGAGGCAAAACGATATTAATGTCTTCTCACATGTTTGAAGAAGTCGAAAGAACCTGTCATCGCGTCTGTATCATCAAAGAAGGTCGTCTAGTGACAGTTGATTTTGTCGAGGAGCTCAAAGAACAACAAGTTAAAAAATATGTCGTCACCTTAGATACTCAAAAACAAGCCCAAGCGTTTAGTGACAAGTATCCCAATGTATTATCGGTTGTTGAAAATCATGTTACTGTCATCGTTCAAAAGAATTTGGATGAATTCATCCGGTTAATGAATGAATTCACTGTCACCAACTTATCAGCTCCTGCCCAAAGTTTAGAAGAAATATTCTTACAATATTATGGAGGTCAAGACAATGTTCAATAAAACACTCTATAAAAAAGGGATTCAAGAGAGCTGGAAGTTATTAGTTGTCCTAATGGCTGTGTTAACCATGTACTTCCTGATCATTGTCATGATGTTTGACCCTACCTTAGGAAGTGCTCTGAATGAGTTCGCCAAAGCCTTTCCAGAAATGATGAAAATTGTCGGAATGGACCCAAGCGATACCACGATGATTAGTTTTATGGCTTCCTATTTATATGGCTTTATCATGTTAATCTTTCCGATGGTCTATTCAATTGTTACTGCTAATCGACTTATCGCAAGACACGTAGACAAAGGATCCATGTCATACTTATTATCAGCTCCAGTTAAACGATTAACAGTAGTCTTTACTCAATGGATAGTCTTGTTAACGGGCATCATCGTCATTCTAGTGTTTGCGACCATCTTAGGAATAGTGTCAGCAGAATTACAATTCCCAGGTGAGCTCAACATCTTTAGTTTTGTGAAGATGAATCTAGGAGCATTAGCCCTCCATCTCTTTATAGGAGGTATTTGCTTCTTAAGTTCTTGTCTCTTTAATGACACATCGCTGAGTATTGGTTTTGGTGCAGGAATACCGGCCATTTCTTTTGTTATACAAATGTTAGCCAATTTGGAAGGCAAACTGGATCCAGCTAAATATTTTACCTTCTTTACACTGTTTGATACCAAGGCAATTATTGCGAATGAAAGCTTCGGAGTCATAGGAATGGTCGTATTACTAATCGGTGCCATTGTTCTTTATGGCATTGCGATGAAGGTGTTTATCACCAAAGATTTACATCTATAAAATTAGGTCTCTTAGTTGAGACCTTTTTTTTGTAATGTTAAACAGTTGACAATAGTGTACGACATACAGTATAATCCAATTGAGGTGATCTAATGGAAGACATAATGAGTTCTTTAAGCACTGAGCTTAAGCGCGGAACCTTGACCTTATTGGTGTTAAGCCAACTAAAAAGTAAAGAATATGGATATTCACTTGTCCAAAAACTTGAAGAGAAACAAACACCAATAGAAGCGGGCACACTGTATCCCCTGTTAAGAAGGCTAGAAAAACAGGAGTTACTAGACAGTGAATGGGATACTAGTGAAAACAGGCCACGTAAGTTTTATACTCTTTCTAAGAAAGGACTAGCAGTTTATGAACAACTAAAGAAACAATGGGAAATGATTTCTTTATCGATGGAAAAAGTATTGAGAGAGGACAACTCAAATGAAACTGATTGATCGTTATATTTATACAGTTACCAGGTATTTACCAGAAACAATAAAAGATGATATTGCTAAAGAACTTCAAGCGACCATAGAAGAGATGTTACCAAACAATCCCTCTGAAAAAGATATTGAAAATGTCTTAAAAGAACTTGGCAATCCTTGGACAATGGCCAACAACTATCAGCCAAACAAACGGTATTTAATTGGACCCAACTTCTTTGATAACTATCTCTCTGTTTTAAAAATTGTGATTAGCATCGTCGCTTCCGTGTTTGTCATCTTATCAGTCATCTCTTTGTTTGTTGATTCTTCAAGCAAGATCGATCAAATAGGATTTTACCTTACGCTATTTACTAAATTAATATCAAATGTTTTTAGCGGTATCTTACAAGCCATCTTTTGGGTAACGGTTGTCTTTGTTATTATGGAACATTCTAGCGATAACGAGGCACCAGAAAGCAGTGAATGGAAACTAACAGATTTACCAGAAGTTCCACATCCAAAAGCAACTATTTCCAGAGTGGAAACATCAGTCGAAATCGCATTTACTGTCTTCTTTACTTTCCTTGTATTGTTTCAACCGCAATTAATCGGATATTATGCAAGTAGTGTTGATAGTGGATTACAGTCAATTCCACTGTTTAACCTTGAATATCTGACAAGCTATACGATATTAATCGTTTTTGCGGCAAGTGTCACCGTGTTGGTCTCCATTTGGAAATTAGTGGCTGGGCGCTGGAATCTAAAAGTAGTCATCGCTAATATTATCGATAACCTTGTAAGTATTGTTGTATCATCGATTATATTGTTAGATTACCATCTCTTCAACGATGCCTTCTTTGAGAAAGTAGCCCAACTATTTAAAGTATCTCCTCTCAATATTGAGTTATCAGTGAAGACAAGTGCTTGGATTTTACTTGTGATCATTGTGGTTTGTTCGCTCATAGATAGTATTGTACCACTCATTAAATGGTTGCGATCGAATAAAAAAGCTGAGAACAATTAAGTTTTCAGCTTTTTAGTTGTTTGTAAGCAAAAACGAGTTCTGCTTCTTTAAATCGCTTAATTTCTTTAAGTCGATGAAGAGGCTCAATGATATCAATAAAGATTAAGTGAACTGCTTCCCAAGCAAAGACCCATCCACCGATTAGTAAACTTTCTCTTAACACTCGAAAAACAATGGACGTCGACTGATAATCAAAGAGTAAACCATAAACAGTTAAAAGTGATAACGAAACAATCAATAATAATATAGATGTACGTAAATATCTCTTGGTGATCTTGGTCTCTAAGCGATACATGGAATCATAGTAGTTTCGAAAACTCTCACGGATTTGTGTTTCTTTCAAACCATTCGCTCCTTCAAAGTCAACCGTATATGTGATTTGAAGCTGTCAAACAAAACAAGCGATTAGAAACGCTTTTGAGGCTCAAATGAATCATGAGGGTTTCAGTCTTGTAGAAGTACTTTCTTCGTGTAATGTTGGTTGGAAGATGACACCTGTAGATGCTTTGGTTCATATTAAAGAAAAGATGGTTCCTATTTTCCCTTTAGGTGTCTTTAAGGAGAGAAAACATGGAAACAATTAAACTAGTTTGTGCTGGGTTTGGCGGTCAAGGGGTTTTGACAATTGGGCAACTGGTGGCTATGATGGGCATGAAAAAAGGTTTGCTCGTCAGTTGGATGCCATCGTATGGTCCTGAGATGCGTGGAGGGACAGCTAATTGTCATGTGATTGTGAGTGAACAACAACAGTCTCCGATTATTAGCCAAGGAATCACACACCTCTTAGCGCTCAGTCAGCCTGCTTATGATAAGTTTGAAAAACAATTGAGTCCACAGGGTGTGATCATTGCTAATGCGAAAATGCAACTACCTACTGAGTATCCATCATCGATTCAGTTGGATTTTAATCAAATTGCGACTGATCTTGGTAATCAGAAGACAGCGAACATGGTGGCCTTTGGTGCACTGGTGACTACCTTAAAAGGGTTTAGTCTTGAAGAAGGTGAGGCGGTTATCAAAGAGAAGCTGGTCAACTTTGTTGATGATAATGTGAAAGCGTATTATTTAGGGGCAGAGTTAGCAAGTAAATACTAAAAATCACTTCATAATTTTGAAGTAATTTTTAGTATAACGGTTAGTCTTAAGGTTGCATCGCTCCAAAGAGAACGAGCCATGCTAGAATTGTTTTCGCAATTAAACTTAACCAAATATAGATTCTTTCACCATAAAGATAGTTTTTCCATTTACCAACCTTTTTGTACTGTAAAACCATGTTAATTGGGAAAGTATTAAAAGCAATAAAGTAAACAATGACGATTGCCCATACAAACCACGGAACCATATCGTAGTTTCCAGTACCAGTCATATACAATACGATAACAAGCCAAGGAGCTAATCCAGCAATTGTTCCCCAAATAAAAGGTCCCCAGTCAATTTTGCCGTTTTTATTATGGGAATTCAATTGTTCCATAACTAAACCAAAGAGATTCATAGACGCAGTGACAACAAAGATTAAGATTAATGAAGCAATGTCATAGACACCAAAGAGAGTGGCTATTAATACAATCATAATGGATGAACTGAGTGCATACTCAAACCAACGAAACTTGTTAATCCCCTTCTTAAGGTCTGCATTGTAGATGGCATTTAATTTATTGGGAATTGAAATGAGTGCATGTGCAGCAGCCGATATTAGTAAGAATAGAGCGACTAACATCCCAAAAGGTAAATCAAACAAAACTCGAGATGTTGCTTCTAAGGACTTTGTATCGACATTGTAAGCAATGTAGAATTGGGTAATCTTTGGTGAGAATTCAGCAATCTTTTGGATAATTGAAGTTGCTAGAAAGAGCATTAAGATTCCTTGAACCAAATGCAATCCCCCCATAATTAAATTAAAACGTCTGAGCTTTTGAAATTCTTTCTCCATGAAGTTCCCTCTCTTTCCCTTACTTTCAAAGTTCTGTTGTGATTGAATCTTGATAGCTTCTAGGGTATATTTTACTTAATCACAATGTAATATTTGATTAATGATTATACAAGGATAATGACCGTGGATTTAATGAAAGACAAACAAACTAGCTGAAAAGGAAATAGGATGAACAATGATAACATTCGAATCCATCCAGAACGGATTCAATTACTGAACAACAAAAAGATAAAAATGGACAAGGAATATGTCCTTTATTGGATGCAAAGTTCACAAAGAACTAAAGACAACCACGCATTAGCTTATGCCATTCAACTCGCAAACCAACTCAACAAGCCACTGCTTGTCTACTTTGGTTTAACAACTAACTTTCCAGAAGCTAACCGTCGTCACTATCAATTTATGTTAGAGGGGATAAAGGATGTTCAAACAGCTCTTAGAGACCTGCAGATTCAACTGGTGGTGTTATTAACAGACGTTGCTGAAGGAGCGATTAAAATGGCTCAACAAGCAGCTGTCGTTGTTGTTGATCGAGGGTATTTGAGAATTCAGAAACGATGGTATCATCAGGTGGCACAGAGGATTGCTTGTCAATTGGTCCAAATAGAGAGTGATGTGCTCGTTCCAATTGAGGTGACTTCAAATAAGCAAGAATATGCAGCTGCCACCATTCGAAAAAAGATTACGAGTCAGATGGACAAATTCTGTGAAGCAGTCATCTTGAGCCCAGTTAACAAAGAATCCTTGTCGATTGTGTTGCCAGATTCTCAGTTAGATTTATCGAATCTGAATGAGTTATTGGATAATCTACCGATTGATCAAAGCGTTCAACCTGTCTCTATACTGAAAGGTGGAATGATTGAAGCCAATCATCAACTTCAAGTCTTTGTTACAAAAAAACTAGAACACTATCATACCTTTCGAAATGATCCAGGGCTTAATAGTTTATCTATGATGTCTCCTTATCTTCATTACGGTCAAATATCACCAGTAACCTTATACAACAAGGTAATTCAGAACAGGAAATTTGCAGAGAGTGTGGCAACTTTCATAGAAGAAGTCATTATTCGACGCGAGCTTTCTATGAACTTTGTGTATTACAACCAGGACTATGACAACTACAATGGCTTACCACAATGGGCTAAAATCAGTTTGGATAAACATCGAAGTGATGACAGACCGATTGTGTATACTGTGGAACAGTTAGAGTCGGCTAAAACTCACGATTGTTATTGGAATGCTGCTCAAACAGAACTCCTCTTGACAGGAAAGATGCATGGCTACATGCGCATGTACTGGGGAAAAAAAGTAATCGAATGGAGCAAAACTCCTCAATCAGCGTTTGAGTGGTTAGTGTGCATCAATAATAAATACAGTTTGGATGGTCGTGATCCTAATGGTTTTGTTGGAGTTGCGTGGTGCTTTGGTCTACACGATCGACCATGGAAAGAGCGTCCTATCTTTGGAATGATTCGTTACATGAATGATAAGGGTCTTGAAAGAAAGTTTGATATGAGTATGTACATCGATAAGGTGAAGTCTATTCATCAATTAAAATAATTTTACCTCCTGGTTGATAGAGAAAACCTCCGACATTTTTCACGATATTTTCATGAACAAAGTAATCTTCATCTCCACGAGAATATTTTTCATAATCGATTCTCACTGGTGCTTTTCCGTTGCGATAACACTCATCCCGATTATCTGGATTAGCTTCTTCGTTTAACCATGAAACTCGCCAGATTTGCCAAGTGACAATTCCAACCGATTTATTAGGACCAATTCCCATGAAAAAACTGCGTCGATCGAATGATACAACAGGTTTTTGACTAGCCCAGTGATACCCATGTTCTTCTAACTCAGTCATAAACTGTAATTGTAGGTCATCATCACTACCTACACTGAACCAAATTCTTTCATACTGATTAACTAATTCTTTTAGACTACGCATAATTTTGCCTCCTTTAGTCTTCTTCCTACAAAGAGAACAAAAAAATCCCATCGTTTAGTTAGATTCCAAAGTTAATGCGACAACTCTTCGCATTAAAATCATTCATCACAAACAAGAGCTAACAGTTAGTGTGTTGGCTCTTGTTTATAATGAGGGTTTCCTTTACTTTAAAGTGGGAAACCCTTAGAATAGGGGGGAAAGGAATAACCATGAAACAAAATTATAACATCAAACAAATAGTATATTTCGCAATTGGAATTCTTGGGATTGGATTTCTTGCTGCCTTACAAATGAAACTCAATATTGGAATTGGACCATGGGATGGAATGGGACGCTCCATATCCTATGTAACCAACCTGAGGGTTGGTGATATATCTACCATTTTATCAGTCAGTTGTGTCTTTTTAAACTTACTTCTATTAAGAAAAGACTTTAATCTGACTCATGTTCTGACCTTAGTGGTTGGGATACTACTGGGTCAAATTATTAATTTTTTCTTTTATACGTTCTTTGAGAACTTGGTCATAGAATCGTATCCACTCAAACTTATTATCTTTGTTGTCTCAGTTGTCATCATGGCTATAGCTGTGAGCATTGTCCAAACATCGAAGTTCATTAGCTTACCACTGGAAAGCTTCTGTCAAGAGTTTGCGGATCGTAACGGAAAAACTTTTGCCTTTATGCGTCAAGCAGCGGATGTTTTCTCAGTCGTTACCATTGTTGTGATAACCTTGTTCTTTAAGGTTCCGCTGACTCTTCGTGAAGGAACGATCATATCGATGATTATTTTTGGTCCCATTACCGGTGTTGTGATGCCACGATTAACTCGTTGGCTCAACCAAACTGGAATTGTGAAAGTGTCAAATCAAGTCACATTACAAGTAGAAGCATAAGTCACTGAATTAGCTGTTGGTCAAGATGTCAATTCTGTGACTAACGCTTTTTTTTGTGCTCTTTTAGTACACTGCTCAATAGTATAACGTTTGACAATTTGGTACTTAAACAATAGAATTATGGAGATTTACACTAGGAGAATAAAATGAATAAAAATAGGTCAGAAGATATTCTTGTCGAAATATGGGACGATGTTGTCGACATTGTTTCATTAGTCAAAAGTCTTTTAATTACTTCCTTTTTCACGATGGGAAGTTACTTTATAGCACCAAGCGATAATCGACCAAGCCAACTCATATTTGGATTATTAGGAGCGGTATTAGGATTTATCATTAGCTCATTCCTGTTTAAACCAAAACGACACATCACACTCAAGGAACAAAACAATGAGCATTGACCTAATCATACCAATGGTTTTAATCGCATTATTTGCGGTGATCCTTTATACCATTATTGGATTCATTCCAGGAACCGACGAAACCTCTGTGTTACTACCTGTAACACTGGCCTTAGCACTCTTAGGGTTAGAACCTATTTTAATCTTAACGTTTTTTATTGCTGCCATCGTGACTTTGAACTTAACCAACTTGATGCCAACAGCCTTAGTAGGACTTCCAGGAGGAGTACTTTCGTCACCCATGATTGAACACTCTTTAAAAGTGAAGAATGAAGGTCGCTCTGCGATTGTGATCAAAAAGATGGCAGCTGCAGCTGTCATTGGTGTTGTTGTTGCGATTCCATCTTCGTTTATTTTGGCTCAAATCATTACGCCCTTTGCGAAAGTCATCCAACCGTATGGTCAACTTCTCTTTGTCTTTGGAGCACTTTTTATGGCCATGCTTTCCAAAAACAAAATTCTCTCGTTACTCAGTATCTTGCCATTAGCTATTTTGTTTATGGCTCTTCGATATCTCTATTGGGGAGTTGGAATTGTTGAAAAAGGAACTAATATTACGACCTCTTTCTTTTTGGGGATTACCATTGGACCACTGATTGTGGCGTTGTTATCCTTATTAAATAAACAAAAACGTCAAGAAACAATAGTAAAGCAGTACAAGACAATTCACTTAAGTCACGATGAAAAAAAACAATCGTTGAATCCATTAAAACTTCTTACTAAAAAAGAAGCGAAATGGGCAGCGATCATGTCGTTATTATCGAGCTTTTTATTTGTTTTAAGTCCGGTAGGGTTAATTTTATTACTTGGAGAAGCCGTTATGAAGAAGGCTAATCAAGAGAGAGATAAACCGGTTTTGGCCATCACGACTATGTCTGCCTTGGCACAGTCCACTTACCTATCGGGTATTATAATTCCTCTGTTTGCTTTAGGGGTCCCCTTATCACCAACTTCAATCGGACCTGGGAATGCGTTGTTTAATGCACAACCCGCTTATGGACTAGAGAACAATCTCCATTATCAACTAAGCACCCCTGAGTTCATTATTGCGACGCTGGTTGGTGCTATTATTGCGATGGTTATTTCCTATGTTTTGATTCATCGCTATGCCTTTACAATCACAAGTTTTATTATGAATAAAATACCCCATGAAGCTGTTCTTTCAATCTTTGTATCCTTCATTTTATTGTTAGCCTATATGGATGCTGGACTTCTTAATGTCTTTGGTGTGCTTTTGATTGGTATTACCAGTGGATCTCTAAATAAATTAGGGGTTAACTTTGGTGTTCAGTTTATGACGTTGTATGCAGCACCCCTTCTGATGATGTGGCTAAGTGTTCTATAGGGAGATAAATATGAAACAAAAAATCGGAGTTGGTACAGCTCACGGGAAGATTATTCTAATTGGTGAGCATTCGGTTGTTTACAATCAACCCGCCATTGCAATTCCATTTAAAGAAGTTAAAGTTATAACTACTATTACTGAAAGTCATCAGTTAAGTGTTGACTGCCTCTATCATCAAGGAGCTCTTGAAGATGGTCCAGCGGCACTTAATAATCTCAAGGTTGTGGTGAATGAAGTATGTCGACGTCTTAACCAACCAACGACCTTTCACATTCACATTGCTTCGACCATTCCTCAAGAGCGAGGTATGGGATCTAGTGCTGCGGTAGCCAATGCGACCATTGCGGCGATTTATGACTATTTTCAGGTTGCTTTGGATGATGCAACTCGCTTTGAACTTGTTCAGGTCTCAGAAACAATTGCTCATGGCAATCCAAGTGGTTTAGACGCAAAGGTGACGATTTCCAATCAACCAATCTACTTCATTAAAAACGAACGGTTAGAACCGTTTGATATCAACTATCGAGGTTATCTGGTGATTGCGGATACGGGTCAAAAAGGTCAAACCTTAAAAGCTGTCAGTGCCCTTAGGGTGAAGAAGAATAACGATCCACATTGGGTGAATCAACTGATTACTAATCAAGGACAATTATCGAACTCAGTTAAAGAGGCATTAAGTAATAATGATGCAATCTCTCTTGGATACTATCTTGATCAAGCCCACTCTAATTTAGTTGATATGGGAGTTTCAAGTTATTCCCTTAATCATTTAGTTAGTGTGGCTAAGCAGTGGGGTGCTCTTGGAAGCAAGTTAACAGGCGGTGGTTGGGGAGGTTGTATGTTTGCTTTGGTCGATGATATTATTAAAGCTCAGTCCCTTCAAGAAATCTTGGTAGCGAATAAGGCTACTCAAACGTGGGTATTAGCACTATGACAACGGCTAAAGCTCACGCAAATATTGCGCTCATAAAATATTGGGGAAAAAAAGATGAGTCTCTCTTTTTACCTTTTACTTCCTCTTTATCACTGACCCTTGATCCACTGTACACTATTACTACTGTGAGTAAAGATTCTACCTTAACAAAAGATCTCTTTGTTTTGAATGGAGTTACCCAAAATAGCCAGGAAACTGAGAAAATATCCAAGTTTGTGGATTACTTTCGAAAGAATAATCAGTTTGTACGGATAGAAAGTAGTAACTCTTTTGCGACGGCAGCAGGCTTGGCCAGTTCAGCTTCAGGGTATGCGGCTCTATCCAAAGCATTGAATCAGGAATTTGAATGGAGATATACCGACCTAGAATTATCGAGAATTACACGCAAAGGGTCTGGTTCAGCGACTCGTTCTCTTTTTGGTGGATTTGCTGTTTGGCAAACAGGAGATGATGAATCATCCTTTGGCTATTCATTACCCACACAGATGGATATTGTTATGGTTATTGCGGTGGTGGATGATCAAAAGAAGTCTCATTCGTCACGGTCAATGATGAAAAGAACGGTTCAAGAATCAGCTTATTTTGAAGCATGGGTGCAGCAATCTGAGCGTGATTTTAGTGACATGCTGATAGCTGTTACTGAGCGTGATTTGAGAAGGATTGGATTAATTGCTGAGCGAAATGCCATGATGATGCATGCGACGTTATTAGCCAATCAAACGCCGTTCTTTTATTTACAACCAAAATCACTGGAAATCATTCAGCTCGTTCAACAGTTAAGAGAACAAGGAATCGTGGCTTACTATACAATGGATGCTGGACCGAATGTTAAAATAATTACGAACTCAACCGATCAAGCGAAAGTGATTGAACAGTTATCTGAAATATTAAACCAGGATAATATTATTATTGCGAAACCTGGGCCAGGAGCAAGTATTTTATGATTACTGCGAAAGCCCCTGGAAAACTGTATATTGCTGGAGAGTATGCGGTGGTAACACCAGGGTATCCAGCGGTATTGGTAGCTGTCAATCGCTTTATTACGGTGAGTATTGAACCAACTGTCAATGAAGGAACCATTGTGTCCAAACAATACAGCCACATTCCACTGAAGTGGCAACGAATTAATGGAATGCTAGTGGTTGAGAAGCGGGATAACCCGTTTCATTATATTTTAGAAGCGATTAAGATTGTGGAAGAGTATGCTAAAGAATTGAATCGACCATTACAAGTTTTTAATGTGTTTGTCGAGTCTGAATTGGATAGTGAACAAGGGGCAAAATATGGACTGGGTTCGAGTGCCGCTGTAACGATTGCGACGATTCGGGCTTTGATGCAATTGTATGAAATAGACCAAGAAGATTATACAGTTTACAAATTAGCGGTATTGGCTCATTTGAAACTTGGTAGCAATGGTTCTTTTGGGGACTTAGCAGCGTCAGTGATGACTGGGTGGTGTTTGTATCAGTCCTTTGATCGATTATGGGTTTATAATCAATCGAAAAAAGTTTCTTTGAGTCAATTGATTCAGCTGAAGTGGCCATCTCTGTTAATAAAGAAATTGACACCGTTGAGTGATTATAATCTTGTGGTTGGTTGGACTCAAAAACCAGCTTCGACCTTTGATTTAGTGAATAAAGTTAAAAAGAAGACTGATGAAAAGGTGTTTTGGAAGTTTCTGAGAGATTCCAAAGACTGTGTTGACACGTTAGTAGTTGGCTTTCAAATGAATGATGGCCATCTGGTTAGTGAAATGATTCAGAAGAATCGTCAGTTACTGAAAGACTTGGATCCAATGATTGAAACGCCTGCGCTATCGACACTCATTGAGATAGCGAGTGACTTTGGTGTGGCGAAGACGTCGGGTGCTGGGGGTGGTGATTGTGGGATTGCTCTTGTTCACAAGCAGATGGATGACTCTGAGTTAATCGATTTATGGAATAACCATGGAATTGAAAAGTTAGAGATTGAAGTTTATGATAAAACCTATCAAGAGAGGAAAACTAAACAATGAATCGCAAGGATGAACATGTGAAATTTGCCTTAGAACAGGCAAATATGAAAACGAGTCATGATTTTGATGAAGTTCGATTGATACATCATTCCCTTAAAAGTATTGATGTTGATGATGTGTGCCTTCAAACTCAAATTGGAGCAATTGAATTGGCTGTTCCTTTCTATATTAATGCCATGACGGGTGGCAGTGAAAAGACCAAAGAGATTAATGAAAAACTGGCGACTGTGGCCAAAGCGGTCGGTTGTGCGATGGCGGTTGGTTCGATGAGTGCAGCCATGAAGGATGACAACTTGTGGGATTCTTTTACTGTGGTGAGGGATACCTATCCACAGGGAGTTTTGTTTGCGAATTTGAATCCAAATTATTCAGTTGAAAAGGCACAACTGGCGGTTGATAAAATCGGTGCGAAGGCTCTTCAGATTCATCTGAATGCCGCTCAAGAAATTGTGATGCCTGAAGGAGACCGCGCTTTTAGCCATTGGGTAGATGCGATAAAAACATTGGTAAATAGTCTCAAAGTGGATGTTATTATAAAAGAAGTTGGTTTTGGGATGAGTCGTGAAACGATTCATCAGTTGAAACAACTGGGTGTTAAAATCATAGATGTCTCGGGTAAAGGGGGAACAAACTTTATTCGCATTGAGAATCGTCGACGCCAAGAGTCAAATATGGACTATCTCAATGAATGGGGACAAAGTACAGTGGAGTCACTGTTGGAAGCGTATGAGTACAAAGATTCGCTGGATTTGGTGGCTTCGGGGGGATTACGACATCCTCTTGATTTTTTGAAGGCGTTTGTCTTAGGTGCAAAAGCAGTGGGAGTTTCTGGTTTGGTGCTTGGTTCAGTGGTGAATGCTGGCGTTGATGAAACCATTGAACTGTTGGAGCGCTGGAAAGCGGAACTCAAGTTACTGATGGCGCTTGTTGGAGTGAAGTCGATTGCGGAGTTGAGACAGGTTGATTTTGTCTTATCGACTAGACTAAACAACTATTGTGCGGGTAGAAAGATTAATATTCAAAAAGGATAGGGTTTATCCTTTTTTGTGCTTTTTTTAAAAGAGTAGAAGACTGTGATAGAATAATCATGAAATAATTGATAAACAGTCTTTTTGTGAAGAACTGTTTTAAGTAAGGAGAAATGATGATCGAAGTTAAAAGTCTTGTGAAGAGTTATGGGAAATTTGTTGCAGTTAATCGTTTGGATTTAACGGCTTATGATGGTCAAATTACTGTTTTGTTAGGTCCGAATGGTGCGGGGAAATCGACAACGATTAAGAGTATTGCGGGGTTGTTGAAGTTTACTGGAAAGATTTATGTGAATGGTTTTGAGAATCGATCCATTGAAGCGAAGCGTTCGTTTGGTTATGTGGCTGAGATGCCTGCACATTATGATTTATTAACGATTGATGAACACTTGAATTTTATTGAAAAAGCTTATCAATTAAAAGATATCGATGAGTATCGGGAAAGTCTTTTGAAGCGATTTGAGTTGAGTCAGTATCGTCATAAAATAGCGAAAGATCTTTCGAAAGGAATGGCTCAAAAATTATCGCTACTGTGTGCGTTGTTAATTCAACCTCAGGCATTGTTGGTAGATGAGCCGCTGGTTGGACTGGATCCTCATTCGATTGAGGAAGTGATTCGCGTCTTTAAAGAATTGAAGAGTCAAGGAGCTTCGATTTTATTGAGTACTCATATTATTGATATGATTGATTCTATTTGGGATGTGGCGTATATCATGCATGAGGGTGAGATTAAGAAACGGGTTGAGCGTAAAGAACTGAGCGATAATCGAACATTAAAGGAAATCTTCTTTGAGGTTACTGAACATGAATAATAACAATGAAGCGTTATCGTATTTGATTGTTACAAGAATTAAAAGTGTAGTTCGAAACTTTGTTAAAAAACCAATTCAAGCTATCTTGAGTGGTATTGTTCTGTTGGCAATACTTGGACTATTTTATTTTCTGAGTACAAGAGAAACAGTGGTTCCGGATGGTGTTTTTGCTAAAGATGGTTTCCTTTTGATTATTGGGAGTATGCCACTTCTCATTTTGTTGATTTTTGTTTTTAATAAGCAAACTGCGTTGTTGTATTTAAATGATGCGAATTACTTGTTTGTGGGTCCTTTTAGTTCTGTTCAGGTAAAGAACTATTTGGTAATCACCTCGCTTCAACAAATGGTGGCAATTGGGTTTGGAGCAGTGATCTATTTTGGTTTATTTTTTAATTTCTTAATTTGGGATTCAAGAATGCTCTGGAAAGCTTTTTTGTTTTTAAGTTTGACTATTTTGTTGGCTTTGATGTATTTTAATTATTATTACATTGTGAATGCTTCGAAAGAAGAACCAAGTCGCATCAATCGTTGGTTGCCTGTTTTGAGTATAGTGATGCTGTTGATTGTGTTGATAGTTAGTAATTATGGACGCTTTGATGTTGGAGTGATG
>JAAYEW010000022.1 GCA_012728555.1 Erysipelothrix sp. | reverse complement strand
TGTTCAAAAAGAGTAAACAAGACACCATTTCTCTCTTCTTTTTTACTGGTAAAACGAATATTACCATCGGATATATTTCTTAATTTGTCTTTTAGGAAGAAGAAACCTACTAAGCCACCAATGAGTGTTAATACAATGATGACCCCAGCAAAGATGAGTAGTGCTTGAACAAGCCCTAGAGTAGCTCCTAACACACTAGGAATTAACGTAAATAATGTATACGCAATAATGATGACAAAAATTACTTTGAAGACTGTTTCAAGACCCTTTGAAAATTGATTATCCGTTTTGTATTGAATTGTAAATCCATCGTTATCTTCACTAATTCGATGTTTGTACTGATCAAAGTATTCTTGAGCAATACTGTCAGGTGAGCCTAATTCTTGTGAGATTTGTTCTTCGTTTTTTCCACTTTCTTTGCCTAGTTCATAATGTTCAATATAGTCATCGATAATGTCTTCAACTAGATGTGATGGTAAATTTTCTAGTTTTTTTCGTAAGCTACCTAAAAATTCTTTCTTATTCATGTTGTCCCTCTTCTATTAATTGAAATACTCCTTAGGGTAGACGCAAATAAAAAAGTGTTTAACCCCTATAGGGTTTTTACTATACTAAGACTAATGTATTTGTCAATCTAAAAGTGGTCCACCCAACAATGGAAACAAGACCGTCAAGGATTCACGTTGAGTGCAGAAGAGGTTCAACGAATTGATCAGATTGTGTCTTTACTCATTAAAAAAAACTATCCATTCATCACATTTTAGTGAATCATCGAAATCAACTTATGATTACTGAATAGACTCTTTACACGTTGGTGCATTCAGGACTTTTAGAAGTTCGTCCGTTGGACTGTCCAAGAATTGTTCGATTCAGACCAAGAAAGAAGAAAAAAGCCCTAAAACTTGATCGGAATTGTCGAGTTAAAAGGATCTATCAAGACTCCCTAAAATTAACAAAACAGACCTGTGACCTATTCTTGGCCTTTATAAGAGATTTCACCGATGCAGCTTAGGTCCAAAAATTATTTGATTACTTAAAACATAAACTAGGCCATGAACTCTTCTCTCAGCTTTTTTCTGTCATCTTGACTGACAACGGATCATAGTTCTCTCAGCCGACCTCTCTTGAAAGAGGCACCGACAATCAGCGTCTATGTCAGGTCTTCTATAGTGATCCAGGAATGCCCCCAAAAAAACACACATTGAGAATGTTCACACCCTCTTGAGAATGGTTTTACCAAAAGGAAATAGTTTTCAACACCTCACTCAAGAAGACATCGACGTGGTGGTTAGTCACATCAACAGCTATACCAGAAAAAAAACTAAACAACTTGTCGCCCTACAAATTATTTAGTTCTATCTACTCACCTGAAATCCTGCAGGTTCTTCATGTGAACGAAGTTAATCCCAACGAGGTTAATTTAATTCCTTCATTACTTACCAACCGGTAGAGCTTGAGAACACTCGCATCGTAGCCTTTGAAAAATTTTAGCCCGTCTAATCTACGTGTGCATACTTTATACGTTTTAGCTGGGATATTTTCAACGAGCACAAATCCACTATGTTTTATTGGTTTGATTCTATTTATTCATGATTTGTACAACTAAAAACACCGTTCTTAGATCTCTTTGTCCTATTTGAGAAAAGGTCTTTCTAATCAACATAGAAAATGTCTAATCTACTTTTACTAGTCACCAACAGTAAAAAAACACCAAATAAACCATTGTTGGATAACTTTACCTACTAACTCGTTATTAACATGTACGATTCTACCATTTTTGTAGTGAAATATAGCAACTTACAAATTAAAGTCTATTTCAATTTTATCAATCGTACACTCAAGTACCGTTTGAGGGACTAATGTATTCTTCCTGTTGTTGATTATTATCAGACTATCTCGAACATTCCTAAAGTAATTTATCTTATTTTGTTCATTCTCAGCAGTGGCTAAAGCTCTAGTATAGATAGATTAATCAATTTGATGGTTCACAAAAATAACCGTAAACTTCTCGATTTATATCTCGACATTTCGCTATTTAACAACAGATACCTACCTTTTTGAAGGCTATAGTAAAACTCATAGTCTATTTTAAACTGATATATTAATAACTTCCCGAGTAATTTTGTTGATGAACACTACAAGCTTGATAATAGTAAGCCTTTTTAGACTTAACTACCCCTTCTGTCATTTGAGTTGCTGTATTGAATTTCAAACAAAAAACCTGTTAACAAACCTATTATAACAATATGATTTTGCTTTATAACGTTTGAAAGAATTAACCGATCTAGTTTAACAGTAACAAGAAGGTTGAAACTTCTTTTAAAACTATTTGACTAACTCTGAACCAGTAAGAATCATCTCCATCGAAAAGCCATTGCTGCTTGAAGGCGCAAATTTAAAGTAGTATTTCAGAATGTATTTTTTTCCCTCTTCCAACATCTTGAAACGAATATCCTCAACCGTTATCAAATAGGGTGAATTGTGGTCTGTATCACCAACCTCAGCAATGATATAGTTTCTCTTTACTCCATCATTTTGAATTCTAGTTTCCTTCTTTAGGATAGTTGCTTCAATGACAAGTTCTCTTTTGATAGTTGGTAAAAGGTTGTTTCCCCCTTCCGAAGAAACTTTATCATACTTTTCTTTTAAGGCTTTATATTCATTTTGAACCGATTTCAGTTCTTGTTGTAGTTGAATGATCTCATCATTTTCCACTTGACTAATTGAAGTGTCTGCACAACCCACGGTTAACATCAAAGCTATGAATAGTACTAAAAAGAATTTAAGTAACTGTTTCATTGTTTTCCTCCTTTCTTGTAAATCATCCATTGATTATTTATTGCACTCTTTCCCTCTTGGAAAGGATTTTTAAAAATATCGTTTGATTCTTTTGAGTCTAGGTTCAACCTATGAATTGATCCGTTTCTAATTGAAAAAACAGAATTAGTTCCAGTATCATACTGTCCATATGTTAAATTGATATCTATCCATTCACATTTATCTTTTGTTTGAATGTTACGACACCCTACCATAGGAAAAAGTTCATTATCAAAATAGAGATGATCATCAATAATAACAAAGTTATTTAATAGAAATTGTTCTATTTCGATCACATTCGTAAATTGGTGGTTCTCATATTTAAAGATATGTGTGTCCGCTTGTAAGGACTCATTAATTCCACCATATTCAACTTCCTTTTCCATGAGTTCTCTCATTTGACGTTGAGATTGTACACTCATATAGATTGCTCCACTAT
>JAAYEW010000021.1 GCA_012728555.1 Erysipelothrix sp. | reverse complement strand
TTATTTAGTTTTGAGAGATTCTCTCAACCATCTGGTGGCAATAGCAAAGTGGTCACACCTGTTCCCATCTCGAACACAGAAGTTAAGCACTTTAACGGTGACAATAGCTCTTTGAGTGAAGATAACACGTCGCCAGGTAAAATTAAGAGTCAAAATCAATTGACTCTTTTTTTTATTATCTCTATAATATGGACAAATACCGTCCACATACTGTCCTATACTTGAAGCATCAAGGAGGTCACTTATGAAAACCATTAATATCAATCAACTCTTAAACTACATGTCAAAAAAAGACGACATTCACTACCTTACCTTCAACGAATTAATCCAAATACAACACGCTGCTTTCGATGAAGTCTTTGAAATCATCAGCCCAGTTAACGATGAAATAATACTAACTTTCGAAACTCAACACGATGCGACAACATTCTATATGGATCATCAGTATGGAAGAAAGACGCTCAAAAACGTTAAACTAAGTTATGATTTACTGGATGCGACAAAACTTATTTTACAACCTGTATTCAATATTATCTCATTGATCGACAGCAAAAAAGAAGGTTTGTGCGAGATATCCAAGAACTTAAAGATCAACTTTAAACTCGAATACAAACAAAGCTTTTCAAACAATGAATTAAGTCTATACATTCAAAATGGAATCATCGTCAATCCATCCTGTATTATCCGAATTAACCAAGATTTTCCAATTCTATCCTTAGGTCGAATTTTTACGATGATGAACAATCGGCACGATTTCTTTAGACTAAACACCATCATCCAGTTAGTAGAAAGTGAGCAACTTTATGGAGAAAACCGCACTCGCTATTGAAATGTTACTACTTTTAAAATCAAGAGGTATTATCAAGAAACAAGAGATTGCGAAGGAACTAGAAATCTCTGAAAAAATGGTACAAAGATTACGTAATGAACTAGAAATTGCAGGTTATTACATTACATCTCTTACAGGAAAATACGGAGGGTATCAATTAGAAAACGGTACCCTTTTTCCAGTAGCAGAACTAGATGATGAAGAACGCTACGCCTTAGCAAGGGTAAGCTCTTATTTAATGACTCTAAAAAATCCACTCATTACTCCCGTTTTCAAACGAGCCTATTCGAAGATTGTCGCCAACAGTACAACAAGCAACTCACCCATTGAATCATTTTCTGAACGCGTTTTGAACTTTGATCCCAAAGTACTCGATCAGTATTTGAGTGTGCTCAATGAAGCCATTCAAAGAAAACATCGAGTAACAATCATTTACCAGAATAAAGAAAAGAAGTACGTTTTAGAACCCTATGCTTTGTTTGTTGTAAATAACGCCTGGTATGTCACAGGATATCTAAAGCACCAAGATCTTGTTACCTTTAAACTCAATCGGATCCATTCAGTTCATCTTTTAGATGAAACATTCTTAAAGGATGAAACATTCTCATTAAATAAACATTTAAGTGACTTTGGCTTTAAAATCGATAAACCGATTGCGATTGAATGTATCATTACCAATCACAACTATTTAACAGAATATATCTTTGGAGATAATCAAACAATAGAGATTTTAAACCAAAAACAAATAAAAGTTAATGTGACATTCTATTCACTTTCAAAGAGTAAAGAATTCATCTTTAAATTTGGAAGTGATATTGAAATAATAAAACCAATTGCTTTAAAAGAAATTCAAAAAGAAGCTGCTATTGACATTCTTAATCGTTAATCTAACAATCTTGTCACAGTTGTTTTTTTACTAAGAAACTGTGATATATTAAGCTTATTGGGGGAGATTAAATTGATTAAAGAAAAGAAAAAAATATCGACTATCGTCTATAAAGCAATCGCAGTAATGGTTTTAGTTATGGTTGTTTCTGTTGGTAGTCTCTACGGATATCAGCAATATCAACTAAGAAAAGATCAAGAATTTATTGAGACTCTTTTTGTGCCACTGAACACAAGTGAAAAGTCATACGGTACAAAACAAATCGAAACAAAAAATGAGCCGTATTATTTGTCATACGTTGCGTATCCTAAGGGTGAAAACGATAAGTTAAATCAGCTAATTAACAGTAAACTCTTAGAATTACAAAAAGAATTTGTAGACAAAGCATCCCTGAAGAAAATTGAACAAACACAAAAGAAACCAATCCTTCAAATCGATTATGATACGATCGAGGCCAGCGATGATGTGTTAGTCATTCATTTTGAAATAAGAGAAACCAATCTTATCGGTAGTCAAACAGATTATAAACAAGCGGTCATAAATTTTGATCAAACAGCCAATCAAGAACTTGTTATTTTAGATTACTTAAAACAACCTGCTAATCTAAGACAAATATCTCAACTCTATATTAAACAGTTGAAAAGCCAAGTAAACAGTAGTGAATATACAAATATTCAACAAATCATGGCACCTGTTGAAGAAAATTATCAACCACTGTATTTAAATAAAGATCATCTATTATTGAGAATCATGCCACAGAAACTAGGGAAAAATCAAACTCAACCGGTTCTTTTAGAGCTTGATTTTGAAACAATTCAATCGTTATTAACCATCGAATTTAAGGACAATCGGTACCAACTCATCAAAGTGGACGAGAATAAACCACCTCAAGTAGTAAAAGAGAAAGTGGTTGCGCTCACTTTTGATGATGGTCCATTTACCCCAGTTGAGTTAAAAATTATTGATTACCTAATGAGTATGAATGCGAAGGCAACATTCTTTGTTCTTGGTAATCGAATAAGTACTTATCCAGAAAGTATTGAGGCAATGCATAAGAATGGGTTCGAGGTCGCGAATCACTCCTACAGTCATCCGGATTATACGAAAATTTCACTAACGGCACTCGATGAGCAAATTAATAAAACCAATGCAGCAATTGAAGCCATTACTAACCAAAAAGTTAAATTCATTCGTTTGCCTTTTGGTAAAACCAATGCGCGTGTCAGTGCTCATATTGATTATCCTATGATTAATTGGTCGATCGATTCTGAGGATTGGAGACTAAGAAATCCCCAAGATATTTATAACAAGGTGATGAAACAAGTTCATCCAGGAGGGATTATATTAATGCATAGCCTCTACAACACGACTTATGAAAGCTTGAAGCTAATTGTCCCTAAACTGATCAATGATGGATATCGAATTGTTAGTGTTTCAGAACTATATGATATCTATGGAATAGAACCAAAACTGCATGAACTTAACTTTTATCCTAAGCGATAATCTAAAAAAATGATTACAGGTAGAGACTTTCTTAGCTCTACCTTTTGTTTAGTCTTTGTTTGTCAAATCATAAATTTTAGTAATCTTTTATGATGATTCATCCATCTTTTTATATCTAATTGATTTGTATTTTCTTTAGATTACTTTATAATAGAACAAGTAACCAAAGAGTTATTATAAGGAGGAAAAATGTTTGATTGGTTCTTGACATTGGAAGTTTGGCAGATGGCATTAGCAGGGACAACGTTTACCTATTTAATGACTGCAGTGGGATCAGGATTGGTCTTTTTATTCAAAGAGATTAAGCAAGAAGTCTTGAATGCAATGCTAGGATTTGCTTCCGGAGTTATGATTGCTGCAAGTTTTTGGTCACTGCTTTCGCCTGCAATTGATATTGCGATAGAACAAGGAAAGAATGGTGCCGTTGTCGCTTCTGCTGGCTTTATTTTGGGAGCACTCTTTCTATATATTGCAGATAAATTGATACCTCACATGCACTTTGGACCACAAGGTCACAAAGAAGGACTTCCAACAAGCATAAGACGATCAATCTTATTAGTTTTTTCGATTACTTTACACAATATTCCAGAAGGATTAGCTGTAGGGGTAGCTTTTGGAGCATACGCAAGTAACCAAGATCCTTCGATGGTTCTAGCAGCAATCGGGGTAGCCATTGGCATTGGTATACAAAACTTTCCAGAAGGAGCTGCCGTATCAATTCCTTTAAGAAGAGAAGGTCTGAGTCGCTTTAAAGCCTTTATGTATGGTCAAGCATCTGGATTAGTTGAACCAATTGCAGGTATAATCGGAGCAATCATGGTCACCAAGATGCAAGTTATCTTACCATATGCATTAGCATTTGCGGCAGGGGCAATGATTTATGTCGTCGTCGAAGAATTAATACCTGAAGCACAAACACAAACAGCGAAAGGTGCACATTACGCAACATGGGGCTGCATCTTTGGATTTGTAATAATGATGTTTTTAGATGTAGCACTAGGA
>JAAYEW010000020.1 GCA_012728555.1 Erysipelothrix sp. | reverse complement strand
TAAATATCATTGATGCCATTAAGACAGAATAGACAAAAAGAAGGAACTGTACAAATGGAAGTTCCTTCTTTAGGGAGAGTATTAGTTAGCAATTAATCATCGATTCGCCATCCACAGTCACACGCTTAATAAGCTCATTGACCTTACCCAACGATAAGCTATTCTCTTGAGCATAGGTAATCATTTCAATCAGTTGATTGTCATCAATTCCTTCTGTAGAACAACTCCCTTGGGTTGCTAATAGCAAGCTATGAAGGGATAATGCATCTAAATTACTATTTAGAACTGCCTCTTTTTCTTTATCACTAGCGAATTGAAACAACATTCTAAATTCCATCGCTCTCTGTTCACCTAATTGTGATAATAATGTATCCAGTGTCATCATTGCACCTTCTTTCTTATATTCACTGTACACAAGCCATAAGAATGTTTCAAAGGTTTTGCTCAGAAAAAGATGACGGAAAGTTAGTTGGTTTGAGTCTAATAAGTAGATAGGAGGTATCGTATGAAAAAGAGTGTGATACTTTTATTAGCTCTATTTTTAGTTTCGTGTTCCCAAGTATCCAATACCCCAGCACAAATTCTCTATGAATTGACTAGAGAAAAACAAGCCGATTCTTTTGATTTTACCCAAGTCAATATCAATCAAGTCGACATCATTAAAGTCAATGACGTCGGATTGGATACCTTTGAAAAACTAACCAAAGAGAACAAGAATCAAGTGTATTCCCCATTAAGTACTTATCTTGCTATTTCGATGTTAGTTCCAATGGCTAAGACATCTTCTCAAAAAGAGTTGTTAACCTTTTTAAAACAAGAAAGTGTTGATGAGTTAGTGGCTCTTAATCGAAGTTTGATTCAATCAATTGAGTTTGATAAAGAAAAAGGTCTATCCAAGCTTGCGAATAGTGTTTGGATGCAAGACGATGAAACGTTTAACATGGAGCTATTAGAGTCCATTGGTAAAGACTTTTTTGCGAGCTTGTATGGTATCGATTTTGTAAACGAAGAAGAGACTAAAAAAGCAATAACCGATTGGATTAACAAGGAAACCAACAACTTCATCAAAGAAATTGATGTTCAAACCGACCCAGAAACAGTGTTGTCTCTTATTAACACCATCTATTTTAATAATCAATGGTTAGAGTCTTTTGAAAAAGAAGCGAATGTAAAGGATGAGTTTAAAACAACTTCAGGAGTTGTTACGGCTGAATACATGCGTAAGAAGTTCGACACCTATCTGTACAAAGAAACCGACAAGTACCAAGGTATGAGTGTTGACTATCATTATGGATACAAAGCACATTTAGTATTGCCAAGTGATGAACTCAGTGTTGATTATGTTAGAGAGTACTTAGAAAATACTGTATCCTCTTATCGACAAGCTTACATCGTCGATTTATGGTTACCAAAATTCGATGTGAGTTCAACCCACTCCTTAGTAGAAGTCACCAAAGAACTAGGATTGAGCGAAGTATTCACTGAAGCATCCCAACTGTATCCGTACGAAGATGCTCGAACGGTCATGATTAGTAAGATTCAACAACAAGCAAGAATTCAAATTGATGAAAAAGGGACGGTTGCGGCTGCTTACACCAAGATTGATATGCGTCCAACATCCTCTATGGATCAACCAATACGTAGAGATTTGAAACTCAACCAACCGTTTTACTTTGTGATTACCAATCATCAAGGAGTTATCACCTTTATAACCCTGGTCAACAATCCTGTTGCTGGATAATAATTACCTCACAGACGTGGGGTAATTTTTTGTTAACAAACTAATTAAACCAATAAAGTTAGAGAATTGTTTTTTTTAGTGTATAATAGCCATGTATGTCATACAGGAGGGAACTATGTTTAAAGACAAATTTGATTTTAAACGAGACTTTACAAATAGAATTGTTGAAAAATATGGCCGTTCTCTAGAACAATCACATCTTACTGAAAGATATGTAGTCCTAGGGGAAATGGTTAGAGAATATGCATCAATTCACTGGAAAGATTCGAAAGAGAAAGCTGCAGAGCTGCAAGCAAAACAAATGTATTATTTCTCAATGGAATTTTTAATGGGAAGAATGTTAACAAACAATCTTATGAACTTAGGGATTTACGATACTGTTAGAGATGGTCTTGGTGAACTTGGGATTGATTTAAATCAATTAGAAGATCTTGAGTCAGATGCAGGATTAGGAAATGGTGGTCTAGGTCGTTTAGCAGCCTGTTTCTTAGATTCATTAGCAAGTATGTCATTGCCTGGTAATGGGATTACACTTCGTTACAAATATGGACTTTTCAAACAAACAATTGTGGATGGGTATCAAGTTGAGGTTCCTGACCAATGGTTAAAGCTTGGAAATGTTTGGGAAGTGAGAAAACCAAAACATGCTGTTGATGTTCCGTTTTGGGGTCGTGTTGAAATCCAAGCGGATGACAGTGGTAAATTAACGTATACACACGTGGATGCTGAATACGTTCGAGCGGTTCCATGTGATATGCCAGTGGTTGGTAAGGGAACGGACAATACGAACACGTTAAGACTTTGGGATGTGGAAGCGTCTGAAAGATTACCAAAAAATAAAGATTTTAGAACGTATATTTCAGAGATTGCTGAAATTACTCAAAACGTTTATCCAGATGATAGCAATGAGCATGGACAATATTTACGTCTGAAACAACAATATTTCTTTGTTTCAGCAGGACTTCAAGCACTTATTAAAGCACACCTTCGTGTCTATCCAAATTTGGATAACTTTGCGGACAAGGTTGTCATTCAACTAAATGACACGCACCCAGTATTAAGTATTCCTGAATTAATGCGGTTACTGATGGATGAACATCACTATGATTGGGAAAGTGCGTGGAATATTGTCACACATTCAATTGCGTATACAAACCACACTGTTTTGTCTGAAGCGTTAGAAAGATGGCCAATTCATTTTGTTGAAAGACTTCTTCCAAGAATCTATATGATCATTGAAGAAATTAATCGTCGTCATGTTAATAGTGTTTATAAGTTAACAAATGACATGAGTTTGGCTCAATCGGTAGCAGTCATTAAAGATGGTCAAGTTCATATGGCCAATCTTGCGATTATAGGATCTTTCTCTGTCAACGGTGTCGCAGCACTTCATACTGAAATTTTGAAGAATGATGTCTTTAAGGACTTCTACAACTTATTTCCTGAGAAATTTAATAACAAAACCAATGGAATTACTCATCGTCGTTGGTTAGTCTATTCGAACCCTCAGCTGCGGGCATTACTAAAAGAGACAATCGGCGAAGATTATATCTATGATCCAGCTCAATTACATAAATTAATGGCATTTGTGGATGATGAAGCTGTTCAATACCGCTTTTTGGAGATTAAGGATGAACGCAAGAAAATTCTAATTGATTTCATCAAGAAAGAAACAGGAATTGATGTTCCTTTGGATTCAATTTTTGATACTTTAGCGAAACGACTTCATGCTTACAAACGCCAGCTACTTAAAGCACTTCACATTATCTATTTAATGAAGAAAATTAAGAGTGATCCTGAATTTACAATGCAGAAACAGACCTTTATCTTTGCGGCTAAAGCTGCTCCAAGTTATGTTTTTGCGAAAGAGGTCATTAAACTTATCAATACCCTTTCGGATATTGTAGAAAAAGATCCTGAACTCAATCGTTTCATTAAAGTGGTCTTTATTCCGAACTATCGTGTCACTGTTGCTGAAATTCTAATGAATGCGACGGATGTTTCTGAGCAAATTTCAACGGCTGGTAAAGAGGCAAGTGGAACTGGAAACATGAAGTTTATGATGAATGGAGCAATTACTGTTGGGACATTAGATGGTGCTAACGTTGAAATTGATCAACTGGTTGGACCTGAGGATGATATTATCTTTGGTCTTAGAGTGGAAGAAGTCATTGCTCATCGTTTAAATGGATACAGTGCCCACAAAGAATTGACGAAAGATTCTGAACTTGCGGCTGTGGTGAACTCGTTAATTGATGGTTCGCTTCATCCAAATAAAGAAGAATTCAAGCTCATCTATGAAGAATTAATTTTCAAAAACGATGAATATTTCTTACTAGCTGACTTTAGAGCGTATGACCATGCGATACAAGAAGTTCAACGTCGTTATCAAGATCGTAATGGGTGGGCTCGAACCTGCTTAATTAATATTGCGAAGTCTGGTTTCTTCTCAAGTGATCGGACAATTCAAGAATATTCAGAGGAAATCTGGGATATAAAATCAATAGTCTAACAAAGAAAACTGTTTAATAAACAGTTTTTTTGTTAAAAAGTTGTTTGTGGTCGTTTTATTGTACTACTACTAAATTATTATTGTGGTACGATGCAAGTATCAATAACTAGAAATTATACAATTTCAAAAGGAGAAAAGAATGAAAAAAATTGTACAGTTTTTACTGTCATTAGTCCTTGTTATGACATTCGCATCTTGTAGTAGTGAAAATTCCAAAGTATCAGAGAATCCATCAAACAATGAATCTACCAAAAAACCAATTGTTCAAAACAACGAGCCTGAAAAACCAGCAATTGTCTTTGAGGAAATTACAGTCATTGACAATGAGTTTTGTACCATCAAAATCACTGGGATAAACCCTGATAATCTGTGGGGATATACCTTGAATGCGTATCTAGAGAACAAGTCAAAGGATACAACCTTTATGTTTTCAATTGATGGTGCCGCAATTAATGGAATTCAGACACAGCCACTGTTTGCTAGTGAAGTGGCACCTAATAAGAAGTCGAATGTAGAGATAAGTTTTATGGATTCTACCTTTTCGAATTATTCAGCTTCTGATTTTACAGACATTGAACTATCCTTTAGAGTTTATGACTCCAATGACTGGGCAGCGGATGAAGTGGCTGAAGTGACACAGAATATTTATCCTCTTGGACAAGAGAAAGCAATTCATTATGTAAGGCCTAGTCAACCAACGGATACTGTGCTTGTCGATAATGATCAACTCACAATTGTTGTAACAGGTTATGAAATTGATGACATTTGGGGATATTCAGCCAATTTCTATCTTGTTAATAAGACTGACAAAGAGGTGATGGTGAGTGTTGTTGATGTTTCAGTTAATGGTTATATGGCTGATCCGTTTTTCGCAACTACAATCAAACCAAATAAAGTGCAATTTTCATCAATGACTTGGTCTGATTCTGTTTTTGAAGAGAATTCAATCTCAGAAGTAGAGTCAATTGAAATGACACTGAAAGTCTATGATGCGAAGAATTGGCTTGATCAAGATATTTTCTTGGAAACATTCACCTTAAATCCATAGCTTGACTATAAAAGGAACCTATCTAATCAGAATCGATAGGTTTTTTTTAGTTGTCCATGGCATCAAAAGTTGCAATGATTTGAGCTTCATTCATTGGACCGGTAATGTGTTGATAAATGGTACCATCAGTGTTAATAAAGAAAGAGACGGGTAATGTGTAGGCATTAAAGGATTGAGTTGCTTTCTCAGTACTAAAGACGACTGGAAAGTTCATGTTTTGATCCTTTACAAACTGTCGAACGACTTCTTCACTTTTCTCGGATTCTAATACATTGATCCCAAGGATAACGACATCCGATCTTGATTGTGCGACCTGGATAAGTTCGGGAATTTCAACACGACAAGGTCCACACCAGCTGGCCCAAAAGTTCATGAAGACTTTCTTGCCCTTAAAGTCAGAAAGACGTACGGGTTGACCGTTGAGGTCACGATACTGATAATCATAAGGAGTCTGAGTAACACCAAGTCCATAGACGACCGTTTCAGAGCTGTTCTCGTTTGTACTGTTTTGGTTGTTAATGATGTTCATTGCTAGTAATACGATTAACACAACAGCAAGAAGAGAGATAATAATTTTTTTCATAATAACCTACTTTCTATCCGAGTGTTTTAAAGAATTCAAAATTGAGTAAATCGCTTAACCATAGGGTCATGCGTTGAAGTTCACCTGTATAAACTAATATTCCCATGAGTACTAAGACAATGGCTCCAATTTTCATGGTGAGTGCTGAGTATTTAGTTAAGACTTTGGCTTTGGAAATAAAGAGCGAGATAAACAAAAACGGAACCGCGAATCCTACAAGATAAGCTAGAAGAAATCCCATGGTTGAATCTCCTAAGATTAAGATTGATGAGAAGATTGGGCCGATACAAGGGGTCCATCCTGCTCCAAAGCCTACACCAATTAAGAAGGATGAGCTGTAATTGATAGAACGATCGAAGTTGATTTGTCGCTTATCGCTTAGTAGGAGATTAACCTTGATTAATCCTGCTAAACTTAAACCCATCACAATGACTAGAATGCCTGCAGCCTTTTGAAGAAGGTTACTAATAGGACCATTGACAAATCCTGTTAAGACTGATTTTAAAAGTTGAATGGAAATGCCTAGACTAAAGTAAACGATCATAATTCCTAGTAAGAAGAATAGAGAGTGTAAAAAAACTTGGCGTTGGTGTTTCTTGTCGTTGATGTCTTGTAGACTTTTTCCTGTTATATAGCTGATGTAAAAGGGAATCAGTGGCAAGGTACAAGGCGATAGAAACGAGATCACACCTGCACTAAAGGCAATCCAAAAACTCATAGGGTGTCTCCTTTGAATATGTGAAACCACAGCACGATACCGATCATCATGAATTGAGTATAAAAATCAATGGGGTGGTTAAAGAGGAGTGTTGTTTTTGAGCCGACAATGAAGATTGGAACTAATAACAACAGGAGTAACCACAAGTTTAGATTGGTAATGGATAGTTTCTTAAATACTAAGATTATTATTAAGATGAAATAGAGAATAGAAATGTATAGAAAATTAATATTTTGAAGAAGTAAGTAGTTTCGTAGTTGGTTCACGAAGAGTACTAGTCCTAGTATTAGCATAAATTCTTGATAAAGCTCAGCGTTAGAATACAATTGTTTCTGTTTTTTGATTAGGCTTCCTGTCAAGACGATGAGTAGTCCTATTGAAATACTTTGAGGTTTTAGAAATACAAGTGAATAGGGTTCTTTGAGTAGTTGTTGAGGGGATAATATCGCATTTGTTATAACGCTAACCACTACGACATTAAAAAAAGTTTCACTAAATTGGTCGACTATTTTCTTTTTGTAGTGAGAATCACTCAAGAGATAGTACAAACCAGCTGAAACCAAAATGCTAACGAATGAGTAAAGATAGGGGTTTGTGAGCATAATTTCTCCTTGACATAGTCATAGTATATCGAAAATCGAATATTTGTTCATTTCTTTTGACTGAGTGTTTTATCTTTTTGTGGTTATGCTATAATAAGTAAGGAATGTAAGGGATGGTAGTATAATGCGTAAAACTTCAAGATTTGAAGCGTATTTAGATGATTATAATCTGATCTCTATTTACCTATCAACGTCTTTTTATAACGGTGAGAGTAAGACGTTTTTTATTCGTGATGCTCATGGAAAATTATCGCCGTTGAGTATTAGTCAACAGACGACAAGTCATGATTATATGAAATATATTTTACTGATTAATGATGAATCCATTACTATCGGAGATTACTATGAAATATTGGAAGAGCATGGTTTGAGGACCAGGCTTCAATATGGACTCATTGTTAGAACGAATCGTTTTAATGATTCCTTTTATAGTGATCGCGATGATTTTGGTAGTCAGATTATTAATGGAAATACCCGGTTTGTGTTGTGGGCACCAACGGCGAATAATGTGCAGCTTCAATTGTTTCAGAAGGATGATACAAAGATTGTCCCTTTGGTTAAAGAAGAAAAAGGGTGTTGGGTGTATGAGCTTGAGGGTAACCATCATGGTCTTCAGTATTTATATCTTGTCCATGTCAATGGTTCAATTAATGAGACGGTTGATCCTTATGCTTATGGGACCACGGCGAACTCGGCACGGAGTGTTGTGATTGATTTTGATCAATATGATGTGAAGATGAATGATGAGTATTTACCTCCTTTCAAGAAAACTGAAGCAGTTATTACTGAATTATCAGTGAGAGATTTCTCGATGGATAAGTCGACGAATATTGAGAACAAAGGTAAATATCTTGGTTTAATTGAGAAGGGTCGTGTTGGGACTCTGAATAATAAAGTGGGGTTTGATTATTTGTTGGAGATGGGGTATACCCATGTTCAGTTAATGCCTGTCTATGATTTTGCGACGATCGATGAGTTGAACCCGAAGACTTTTTATAACTGGGGGTATGATCCTGCGCAGTATAATAGTTTAGAGGGTTCGTATTCCTTTGATCCTAGTGATCCTCATTCACGGATTCAGGAATTTTTAACTGTTGTTTCAACGTATCATCGACATGGTCTCAGAGTAATTATGGATGTTGTTTATAATCATATGTATGATATGGCAATGTCTAGTTTTGAGAAAATTGTACCGTATTATTATTTTAGACTCTCCGATCAAGGGGCCATTTCGAATGGTTCGTTTTGTGGTAATGATGTGGATTCATCGAATGCGATGGTTCGTAAGTTTATTGTGGATAGTGTGATTCATTTTACGAAGCATTATCACATTGATGGTTTCCGTTTTGATTTAATGGGGATATTGGATACGGATACAATGAACACGATTGTGTCTGAAATTAAAAAGATTCGTCCTGATTCGCTGATTTATGGGGAAGGATGGAACATGCCAACGATGCTTCCTGAGTCTTCTAGAGCAACTATGTTTAATATGCATAAAATGCCTAATGTGGGGTTCTTTAATGATTTTTATCGGGATCATGTGAAGGGTCCAACGTCTGTGGATTTGAAATGGGCTCAAGGATATTGCCTGGGAGATACCAATTACATTGATGCGATGAAGGCGAGTTTGTTGGCGAATACGCGGAATCATTTCTCGGTGAAATTGTTTGATGAACCAGATCAAAGTATAAATTATGTGGAGTGTCATGATAACATGACCTTGTGGGATAAGATAAAAGAGGCTTGTAAAGAAGATAGTAAAGAGGAGCGGATTCGTAAACAGAAGCTGGTGAATGGTGTTCTGGCTGTGTCTCAGGGAATTTTGTTTTATCATTTTGGTCAAGAGGCGGCTCGTTCTAAAATGGGGGTTGAAAACTCCTATCGTTCGAATGATGAGATTAACAAAGTGGATTATGCGCGGACGGTTCAGTATCAGGAGATTGTGAATTATACCAAGGACATGATTAAGTTAAGAAAAGAGTATCCGATTTTTAGGTTTGAGTCGAGTGCAGAAATTCAGAAACACATTAAATTTACGCATCTTGATCACAATGCTCTCTTGTACGAATTTCAAGATGTTGAAATGTATGTGCCTCATGAGAATGTGAAGGTGTTTATTAATCCAACGAAGCATCATCTTCAATATCCATTAGATAGTCAGTACAAATTGATTGCAAATGAAGCAGGACTTCTGAACTTTGAGTATACTAATAAGGTTTATTTGAACCCGTTGAGTATGGTTATTGTTGGTAAGGTGAAAGAGGTAGAATCGTCGTACATTCACGAGTTTAATAAATGTTAAGTCACCAAAGGGTGACTTTTTTTGTCTATTACTTTGATTGATACTGTGGTGTCTCTGTGATAAAGTTAAATTACCAAGAGAAGTAAAAACTCATAAAGGAGGCCCTATGAATTATCAAGTTGAAAGTACTTTTATTCATCCACTTTTTGAAGAAACAGACAATCTTTTTGTATCGATTACGTTTGAGACGTCGCCTATTTCTCAAAACCTTTCTAAGAATCAAATTAAACTCAAGAATGCGATTTCGATCATCAAGGAGTATGAGAATACTGCATCGTTTGTTAATCAGCTTGAGAGTTTGATTGATGATTTATCTTTTTGGAATCAAGTCAAACAGGGTCTTGTTCTATTGATGAGTCCAACCAAGAATCTCGTTTATTTTCTGTCAAAACCAGTGCCAACGATGACGATTGTTGATCAATGTCCCTATGTGATTCCTCTTGTTCGTTACTTTCAACAACTCAAAGAGGTCCAACTCTTGTTGGTGAATCGACGGATGTTTAAGGTTTATCGTGGAACAACGGATTATTTGACTCTTGAAGAGTATCCAACAAAGGATCCAGTGCTTGCGGAAGACGTATTGGGCAAGGATGAATCGCAGCGTTATTTTGGTATCTCACAGTCGAGTGTTCATCATGGAGGCTCTAACAAGAGTGATGAAGAAGCAATTGATACGATGCGTTATTTTAAGTATGTGGATAAGTATGTCCTGGAGAATTATTCGAAACAATCGAATCTTCCTCTTATCTTAGTGGCTTTGCCACAGTATAATGCTGATTTTAGAAAGATTAGTGAGAATCCAAACCTCTATGAGGATGGGATTAAGATGGATGCGATAACAATCACTGAGAGTACATTAAAACAAGAACTAGAAGACTTAATGATTCGTCATTATCGCTATGAGTTCTTTCAACTCAGGGATAAGTTTAGAACCAATCAGGCGAATGGACTAGCCTCTGATTTCTTGGATGACATCTTTAATGGTTTGTTTGATAATAGGATTGAAACACTTTTTATTCAAAACAACTCTCAACTTTTGGGTAGTATCAATCCATCAACTAGAACCTTTCAATTGGATCCTAATTCAATTCATGACATCCTTCTTGATGCCACTAATCTTGCGTTATCAGCCAAGACTCGAGTACTAATTCTGGATGAGGATGAGATGCCTACGAATCACAAGCTTGCTGCAATTATGAGATACTAGATTAATAAATAAGCAGTATTGAATCCATAAAAAAAGTAACGTTCCTTTTAATGAGACGTTACTTTTAGTTAAATAAATAGGTTAGAGATTAAGGCGTTGTTACTGGACCTGGACCTGTAATTTTGTTGTCGTAAACAATGGCTCTTCCAGCATCATCATCACTATCGCTTTTATTAAACTGCTCAATAAGATTGGTCGTCTTGTAATTATTTGCCAAAAAGATAGACTCAACATTGTTAACAGATTCTTGTAATGCAGATTCAGCCACATAAAAAGCAGAAGAACGCTCAGAAGCATTGATCGAATTGCTTAAATTCATTTGAGCCAACGCCAACATCGACGCAACCAAAACAACTGTAATCATTATGAAGGCCATTACCGTGAGAATAGCAGATCCTTTTTTGTTGTTAATCCTCTTAAGGACGAAGACTAGTTGTCTTTGAAACTTCTGTGTCATTGCCATACACTCCTTTAACATGAATGGTTATCTCTTGATTATTTTGATTGATCGAAAATGAATCAATGTAATCAAAAAATACAGAGTCATTATAAGAAACGCGATGATTCTCTAATGTACAAAACCGGATGTCATCGCCAGTATTTCGATTCCAGATATAACAATCGCCTTCAACTTGAATCGTCATGTCCTGTGACGAACGACGAACCGCTTGTTCAGAAACACTCAACAAGGTTCGAACCGATTGTTGAGTTTGAGCGTAGTTTCTTTGTGATTGCGTTGCGTTGATTGTAGACACAATCATCATATAAACAGCACCCAAAACAATGACTAAGATGGTTAATGTGACAATTAACTCAAGCAAAGTAAACCCTTTTTTGTTAGAAGGCATCCCTAACTCCCTCCTTCAATCGCTTTAAACTGAAAAGAACCAATCGTTTCATAGCGAATTCCATTCTTACTGATTTCAAACGAAAACAATTGTGAGAGTGGATCAGAGTCAACAAAACCTCCCCAAGAAAGAATGACCTCAAAACCATTAGCAGTCACCCAAGTCGCTTCCGTTCTCAGTGTAGTCTGATTCTCTAAAGTCAGAGGCATCTCTAAAGGTTCGCCCGTTGTTAAATAGGTAATCATTTCTTGGTGATTCTTCATAGATTGAGAGTTCGCAATAATTTTTTCCATCATGTTCGCTGCTTTCTCTTGAAGAATCGTTCGATCTTGAGAATAACGATTAATTCGAATCGCCCCACCAATACCCGAAAGTCCCAGAGTCGCCACAATCGCAAGAATAACCATCGCAACAATGACTTCTAATAATGTAAATCCACGCCGCTTAATGCTTTTATGTCGAATCATTCTAGATCTCTTTTTTCAAGTATAAACAGTAGTCTTTTATTGTTTTCAGTATACCATAACTCACTAGAAAGAGAATAATGTTTAACGAATATTACAAAAGCCCTCCTTCTAGAAGAAAGAGGGCAAGTCTTATTCAATAATTATCATTTCTAAGGGTTGAATACTTTGATTACGATAGTGTTTAGTTGTCGTTGTATTATTCGCCACCACCATTAGCTCATCACCAAAAGTCATCACAAACAAGTCATCAACAGCCTCAACCTTAGGAATCGTTTGTAATGAATCAAGATGTAGATAACGGGTCTTAAGCATTTCCACAACTTTTTCTTTATAAGTGAATTGTTGAGTAGAAGGATTCAATGGATATGGGACTCGACAATGAGGATCCATCTTCCCTGATAATAAGTATTCGGTCCCATAAAACAGGCAATAGGATCCAGATAACAGTAGACTCAAACTCAATGCTAGAAGAGCCTTCTTAGGATCCTCGTTGACTTTTGTCAACAAACGGGGTGTATCGTGTGAATCCAGTAAATGAAACGAACTCAACTGAATTGGATTGGGTGTCACAAAGTAATACTCACACAAACGATCTACTAACTCTGTTGCCCTTAAGTTTCCTAAAGAGAACTCGATAAAGTTGTTGGTAATCTTATAATCCATTTGAGCATCAAATTGGTCATACGTCACCCAATCGCTTTTATCGTGCCACAGTTCCCCCAGTAAATAACACTCTGGAAAACTCTTGCGAAGACGTTTATTCACCAATCGAATAAAATCGTGATCTAATTCATTTGCGACATCAAAGCGCCACCCATCAATCTTGAATTCCTTTAAATAATACTCAAGGATTGATAAAAGGTATTCTTGAAGTGATTCATTCGATGTATTTAATTTGGGCATTCTTTTCGTATTCGCAAAGGTTTGATAACTAAGAGGTTCAAAACTATTAAAATAAAACCAATCAACATAGTTACTTTCTTGTTTCTTCTCTATAACATCTAAAAAAGGTGCCCATGTATCACCACTGTGATTAAACACCGCATCCAACATGATTTTCATCCCTAAATCATGAGCCTTCGTTACTAATTCTTTTAGATCTTCTGCAGTACCAAAATTTGGATCAATTTTAAAGTAATCTGTTGTGTTGTATTTATGATTTGAAGGGGACTCAAAGATAGGCGTTAAATAAAGCCCAGTAAATCCCATGGACCGTAACATCGTTAGGTTATTGATAATTCCCCTTAAGTCACCTCCATAAAAGGAGTGCGAAGTCACTGGCATATCATCCCAATTCTTAACATTCTGTGGGTCATTGGATGGATCTCCATTGGAAAATCGTTCCACAAACAGTTGACACCACACCGTCTCTTTGACCCAGCTTGGTGCTTGATGCACTTCTTTTTCATGAATAAAAGGATAATAGAAGGTGGACCAAATATTTAGCTCACTGTCATCTTGATAAAAACCATTCTCTCCAAAAAAGATGGACTCTTCTTCTGTTAGAATCTCAAAGTAATATTTGCAGCGATAATTCTTAGGTTTGACATCACAAATAAAATAATGATAATCACTGGATGTATTCATCAGAGTCATTAACTTATTCATGCGGTTCCATGACCAAGTCATTGGGGACTCGCTTACAATGAATTTAACAAACGGATGCTTAAATACCAAGTGAGCATTTTTAATTCCTTTCTTATTTTTGACAGTCATTGTCGCTCTGTAATCATTAGGATCTCCAAAATGTAAAACAACTTTTTGGACATCCAGCCCGGTTCGTAATTTAATTTGTAACGTTTCTTTGTTCAAAGGATACGCATAAAAACGATTTCCTTGATGAAAAACTGCTTGTTTATTCATACATCCCTCTTTCTATAACCACCTTATGATAACAATCTTTACCACATTAATAAAGGACAAGATAATTCTAAACTCCTTGACTAATTAAAGCTTCAGCCAATTTCTTAAACCCCAAAACATTAGCCGCTTTCAAATAATTGTTTGGATATTCAGGATCCATGACTCTGTTCATGTCTTTAACCATCTCAATCATCTTTTCTCGTAGTTTTGAATCAACTTCTTCAAACGACCAGGTGATTTTCGAAGCATTTTGACTCATCTCATACCCTGATACCAAAACACCACCAGAATTCGAAGCTTTTCCAGGAACATACACCACGCCGTGACTTTGAAGATAACCAACTGCCTCATTGGTCAAAGGCATGTTAGCTCCTTCAATAACTAGTTTTACTTTGTTGGTCACCATGTCGATGGCATCATCAAGTGTGACTTCATTTTGGGTAGCGCAAGGGATAAAGACATCTACTGGGGTTTTCCATAAATCGTTGTTTGAAAAGTATAAAGCGGATGGTTTATGGTTAACATACTCAGAAAGCCGTTGACGCTTCTTTAGTTTTATTTCTTTTAATATACCTAAATCAATTCCATCATTATCTAGGATCCAACCATTCGAATCGGAAGCAGTAACAACCTTGGCTCTAAGTTCCAATGCTTTTTCAATTGCATGAATCGCCACATTACCAGAACCCGATACACCAATCACCTTGTTTTCAATCTTGTCGTTTTTTTGTTTCAAAACTTCTTCAAGCATATAAATGACACCATATCCTGTCGCTTCTGTACGACCTAGAGATCCCCCATAGGATAACCCTTTAGAGGTAAGAACTCCTTCAAAACGATTCGTTAGTTTTTTATAGTGACCAAATAAATACCCAATTTCTTTGGCTCCTACTCCAATATCGCCTGCTGGGATGTCAATGTTAGGACCAATATATTTATAGAGTTCACTCATATAGTGTTGACAGAAGTTCATAATCTCTGTATCACTTTTATCTTTAGGATCAAAATCAGAACCTCCCTTAGCACCTCCCAAAGGTAAACCGGTTAAGGCATTTTTAAAGGTTTGTTCAAAGGCAAGAAACTTTAAAACCGATTGATTCACATTGGCATGAAACCGTAATCCACCCTTGTAAGGCCCTAAAACAGAGCTGTGTTGGATGCGATACCCAGTATTTACTTGGATATTTTGGTTGTCATCGATCCAAGTTACTTTAAACTCAATGATTCTTTCAGGAACAATTAATCGTTCTAAAACACGATGCTTTCGATAGAAATTTTCATCCTGTTTGATAGTGGATTCTAAAGACAACAAGACTTCGCTAACTGCTTGAATGAACTCTGGTTGTTGACTGTACTTTTTATTAAGATTCGTGATTACTTCTTGAACATAACTCATACTGTGTCCTCCGGCTTGTTTCATTTTACTATTGAAGATGGGGAGTGTCAAAAGAGTTCGCACAAATAAAATTCTATTAGTTAAGCAAGGTGATTAAATATGGTGATTAAATTATGTTAACGCTAACATTTAGAAATATTCATGTTATAATTATGATGGATTTCAAGAAGGAGGAAGTTTCATGAAGCAAAAACGTAGTTTAGGGGCACGGATCTCTGGCTTCTTTAGAGACATTAAAGAACATCCTGATGCACTTGTATCTGCTCTTTTCTCAACAATACTAATGGGAGCAGGACAAGCAAGAAACAAGCAGTACAAAAAGGCTGCTATCTTTTTTGGTGTTCTAGTCTTATTTGTCGCTATCGAATTTTTAACAGGGGGTTATTTATACTATGCAGCTGAAATAGCTAATAATCCAGTAGGAGAAGATGGTGTATTCTATTTCTTTAGAGACTATGGGGGACTCTTTACCAAAGGTCTTTGGGGCATTTTTACTTTAGGAGCAGTTGTTACTGGACAAATGTATCGTGGAGAAAGAGCTGAGACATTTCACCCACGAATTCCGTGGATTACTGCAGATAACTCAGTCACCATGATGGTTTCAGGTCTGATCGCGATTGTAATTATGGCTTTCTTTGTCGCAATTTGGGTCGTAAATATCCGCGATGCTTACAAAAATAGAAAGTTGATCAATAGTGGGTTTGAGTTCAAACAAGGAAAAGCCTATCTTCAAGAGTTGTATGATGATTCTTTACCTATAATATTATTGGTACCCATCGTCGTCTTGATCGCTTTCTTTACAGTGATCCCAGTCCTGTTTTCATTCTTGCTTGCGTTTACAAACTATACGTATCGAGTTATTTTACCAGATCGTTTAATTAAGTGGGTAGGCTTTGCCAACTTCAAACAAGTTGTTAGTGACCCTGCTTGGTTTTCTATCTTTGGATCAGTCTTATTGTGGACTGTTATTTTTGCGATCATGGCCTCGGTAACTTGTTATGCGTTAGGATTTGTCAATGCGTTGGCCATTGAATCCAAATCCGTGAAAATGAAAAAAGTGTGGAGAACCATCTTGATTATTCCTTGGGCAATTCCAGGTATGGTTTCATTGATGGTCTTTAAAAACGCCTTCGCACTGGATGGACTTGTGAACAAGATTTTAGAAACAACCAACTCTGCAACCGGTATGGCAAACTTCTTGCATACTATTGGACTTGCGGGAACAGCAACGACACCGATTGAGTGGCTATCTTCTGCTCAAAATGGAACCCTAGCTCGTGTTGTCATTGTTATTGTGAACCTTTGGTTAGGAGCGCCTTACTTTATGATGCTAATTACTGGGACTTTAACAACAATTCCAAACGATTTGTATGAAGCAGCATCAATCGATGGAGCAACTGGCTTCAAGAAATTTACTAAGATTACATTACCTTTGGTGCTTCGTGGAACAGCACCAGCCATTATTATGACGTTTACTCATAACTTTAATAACTTTGGAGCAATTTACTATCTCACAGGTGGTGGACCTGCTTTACAATACGATTCAGTACCAACATCGATGCGAGTGATGGGGGGAGCACCAGGTCAAACCGATATCTTAATTTCGTGGATTTATAAGTTATCGTTTAATAAAAATGCTCAACTGTATAATATCGCTTCGGTTTATTCCATCTTGATTTTTGTGACCGTTGCTTTATTCTCGGTCGTAAATTTATCTCGAAATAAAGCAGTGTGGGAGGAACAATAATGAGTACAACAATTAAAAAAAGAAGACCGAAACTAACTTTAGCTCGATTCCTTACAGGACTAGTTACACACTTTTGGTTAATCTTTATGGTCACCATTTGTTTACTACCTGTTGTTTGGATGGTTTCAGCAGCCTTTACAGCTGGAAGATCACTCAAAGTAGTTCCAATTATTCCTGATTTTTCGAAATTTTCGTTTGAACACTTTAAATTTATTTTCTCTTACACAAGTAATACAAAAGGAGGTCTTCCAGACTTCCAAGCAGCTTTTGTTAGAACTCTTACCTTAGCGGTTATTAATACCATTGGTGTCATAATTACCAGTGTGATTAGTGGGTACGTCTTCGCTAGACTTCGTTTCAAAGGCAAGAAAAAACTTTTACTAGGGATGATGGTTATTCAAATGTTCCCATCGTTTATGGGAATGTTAGCATTGTTCTTAATCTTTAGAACCTTTGGTTGGTTGAACAACCCATACATGTTAGCAGTAACCTATATTACTGGCTCGATTCCGTATAACACGTTTTTGATTCGTGGATTCATGCAAAGTATCCCACGGTCATTAGATGAAGCCGCTGAAATTGATGGAGCAACCAAACTTCAAACATTGCGGATGATTTTATTACCGCTGATCGTTCCAATTATTGGGTTTGTGGCAATTAATGCTTTCATGAGTCCTTGGATGGATTACATGTTACAATCTGTTTTCTTACAACAAGAGAGTCAAACGGTTGCGGTTTGGTTGTATCGGACAACCGATCCAATGGATACACTGTTCTATAACCCACTTCGCTTTATGGCAGGGGCACTTGTTATTGCGATTCCAATTATGTTAGTCCAAATGTACATGCAGAAGTATATGGTCCATGGACTAACCGCTGGAGCAGATAAAGGTTAATGAATTCTTTAGTAAATACACTTTTTAGTAATCAAGCCATTCTCGATAACCGAAAAACTAAATGGCCACTGACTTTGTTAATGTTTCTAATCTCAGTAATGCTCATAGCGACCCCTTTTGCACTGGGTCGCTTTCTTGAGACACCCTCGGATATTTTGGTTCAATTTGAAGGTGTCACACAACCAATGATGAAAGTATTGACTGAGTTTGATTGTATGGTTACTGACCAGAAACTGAGGTGTGATCAACCCTATGCGCGTTTTGAAGAAGGTGGGTATGTCGTTGAGTTCATGGCAGAAGAATATCAAGACATTGTGGCTTTGGGACTGAAGTATATTGTTATCATGGAACAGTCTATTGCCTTTGGTTACAATGGTAATGAGTTACAAGGCAACTATTCGTTTTTAGAATCAGTTAGTTTTGATAGTTTATTAGAAATGAAAACAGAAGAGTCTATCGATGAAAATACGTTAGTGGCACATTTTTTACAAAATATCTCGCATAGTAATATTGCAACTAAAGTACCGGTGATCTATATGACGATGTTCATGATGTACATTATGTATACGTTGATGATAGCGGCTATATTCATGTTGATTAATGGTAAACGTTTAGAACAACCCTTTACGTATCAAGAAGTAGTGACTATTGTTGTGTTGTCAATGTTTACGCCAGCTCTTGTCTGTGCGATTTGGGGATTATTTAGTCCTGAAATTGCGAGTGCGCTGTGTCCGTTGTTCATTATGATTCGGTTAATGATGGTTTATTATAAAATGCTTAAAGTTAGATAGTTGCTTGATTTATACTTTTAGTAAATCTAAGTTGTTGACACAATATTTGAATTTGTTATAATATGTCTGTTGCTAAGCGGTTACAAAAATAGGATGGATGTCAACCTGTCTCTTTTGTGTCGCTACTACATATTAATATCACATTACAAGGAGGAAAAAGTAATGACAAAAATTTGGCGTTTATTAGTCTTAGCACTAGTCGCTGCAATGCTTGTTGCTTGTGGAACTCGTACTGAAAATCCAGAGCCAACAAAACCAAATCCTACTGATCCAACAGGAGCAGATAAGGTTAAACCAGAAGACCTTAAAGGAGACAAAGTTGTTTTCCAAGATGGCGCTTATGTCGTTGAAGCAGGTGCTAAACTTAAGTTTGGTGCTGACAGTGACGCATTAGGAGAAGCTATTGTTGCTCTTTGGGACAAAACACACCCAGAAGCAAAAGGTGCTGTCGAATATGTAAATAACGGTGCAGCAGGGTCTGCTGACAAACTACCTACAGAACAAGGTGAATCACCAGATGTTTTAATGGTTATTGACGGGGAACTTCCTCGTAATGCTACTCACGCGTTAGCATTGGAAGAAAACTTAGTTAAACTTGTTAAAGAAAATTCAATTGAATCCTTCTACAATGCAGGTAATGGTACTGGAGCTACAATCTATGCACCAATCACTTATGATGGAATGGCATTTGTTTGGAACAAGACAATGTTAACTGAATTAGGTTTAGATACTACTGACGCTAATAATGACAACTTACCAGATGCATTTGATACTTGGGAAGAAATCTTCGCGTTAGCGGAAAGCTATAAAGGCAATCGTCCAACAGTTACAGCTGCTGTAACTAAGATGGAAAAAGATGCTGATGGAAATGACGTTCGCGTTATTACTGATGAAAAAACTGAAAGTAAATTAAATGTAATTTTCCCATTCTCAATGACTGAACCTTGGAGTAACTACTTCGCTTTATCAGCAGGTGGATGGAAATTATTTGGTGCAGACAAAGATCCACTTAAACCTGGATACGAAACACCAGAATTCAAAAAAGGATTAGAATTTATTCTTGCTGCTCGTAATGCTCACGTTTCTGTTGAAGCAAATGGAGAAGTTACTCCAGGTTCTTCTATGGGATCGCGTTGGGATGACGTTCTTAACGGTGTTAACTTAGCTCCATTTGGACTAGTTGGTACTTGGATGGATGTTACTGGTATGGCAGCTGATACAGGAAATGAATATATTATCTCTAAACTACCTACATGGGAAGGCAGAGAAACGACTCCTTTTGTTAAAACTAAGGGATATGTAATCAATACGTATACTCAATATCGTTCTGCTGCAATGGAACTGATGAGACTACTCTATTCTAAAGAAGGCTTACAAGCGATGGTTGACAACTCTTCATATGCACCTTCTCTAGTTGAAGGTTCTGCATTAACTCCAAACTTAGACAATACTCCAGTTCAAAAACAATTTATGAGCGCATTTGAATTTAACTTCCCAGAACCAGCAATTCAATTTACTACTGGTGATGGCGCAATGGATAAAGTGTACTATGCGGATGGATTTGTTAAAGACTTAGCACCACTACTTTGGAATCAAGAAAAGACAGCTGACCAAGTTGTTGCTGACTTAGTTGAATTAACTAACGCAGTTCTTGAAACTCAAAAATAGTTAATTAAATAAAGATTAAGGTATAATGGTGAGTGTAAAAACTCACCATTTTTTTAAGCAAAGGAGACGCTATGAAGATACACGACTGGGTTAAGAAATCAGTAGGATATGAGATTTATCCTCGTTCTTTTTATGATAGTAATCAAGATGGGATGGGAGATATTCAAGGGATTATCTCAAAGTTAGACTATCTAGAGTATTTAGGAGTTAATTTATTATGGATTGGTCCTTTTTATCCATCACCACTGGATGACAATGGTTATGATGTTAGTGAATTTTGTGATGTCGATCCATCCCTTGGAACCCTTGAGGATATTAAAGAATTAATTCAATTAGCTCATCAAAAATCAATCCGGATTATTTTTGATTACGTTATGAATCAAACATCGGATGAACACCCTTGGTTTATTGAATCCAAAAGCTCTACCAATAATCCAAAAAGAGAGTATTACTTATGGGCGAAAGGTAAAGGAAAAAATCCACCCAACAACTGGGGATCTTTCTTTGGTGGCAGTGCTTGGAACTATAGCCAAGAAACGGATGAATACTACATGAAGATATTTTCTAATAAAATGCCAGATCTTAACTGGAGCTCAAAAAATGTTCAAAACGAAATGGCCGCTGTCGCTAAGTTTTGGCTAGATTTAGGTGTTGATGGATTCCGTATGGATGCCATTGCTCATTTAGGAAGAGACATGAGTTTTAAAGATTCAACCCTCAAAGAAGAAAACGGTATTGCCTATGATTGGTCAAAGTTTTCTAACCGAGAAGTTCTATATACCTATCTTAACAATTTACACAATCAAGTTTTTTCAAAATACAGTTGTGTTACCATTGGAGAAGTCGGTGGTGGAGCAAAACTAGATTCAGCACTAAGATATGTTAACCAAGAGAAGCCTGCTATCGATATGGTCTTTAATTTTGACTCTGTCTGGTGTCTGAATGACGATGGTTCGACAAATGTGGTTGAATTAAAGAAAACAATCAACTACTGGATTACTGGCAGTCGAAAAGCAGGAATCTATCTACCTCAATATTGGACAAATCACGATCACCCCCGAGCGATGAGTCAGTATGGAAATCTAGAGTACTTTAAAGAAAGTGGAAAACTATTAGCTTTAGTATTGTTGGGACTTTATGGACTTCCTTTTATCTATAATGGTGAAGAAATTGGTATGACCAATGTTGACTATACCCAGTTGTCTGATTTTAAAGATGTGTCCTCTCAAAACTATTTTAAAATGAATCAAAACAAACAAAGTGAACAAGAAATGATGGAACATATTCGAAAAAGTGGTAGAGACCATGGACATCTTCCGATGCAATGGAGTGATGAAAAGTATGCTGGTTTTAGTAATAAGAGTCCTTATTTAAAGGTGAACGGTAATTACAAAGAGATAAATGTGCAACAACAATTGAATGACTCAGACTCAATCTTGAATTTTTATAAGCAAATGATTGAACTTCGATTGAAAAGTCAATATTCGAAAACATTGATTGATGGTGATTTTAAACTTGTTCTTGCTAGACACAAACAAATCTTTGGTTACATTAGAGAAGATGATACATTTATAATAACTGTGTTAGCCAATATGTCCAATTCAAAGGCGAACTATCGATTGACAGACAAAGAAATCCTGCTTCAAAATTATGAAGCACATCAAAAAGGGGTTTTGCAACCGTATGAAGCACTATTGATGGTCGAGGTGAAGTAAATGAAAAAAATAATAACGTTCTTCGTGGTTCTTTTGATTCTTAGTGGTTGTGCTCAAAAACAAGATAAAGTGAAAACGGATGATATCTTAACACAAAGCACCAATGAGTTAACCCAAGAGCTTAAAGATGACTTAGTAGCAAAAGAAAAACTAGAAGGTGAAGTCTTTTATAACATCTTCCCGATTTCTTTTGCGGACAGTAATGACGATGGTTTTGGAGACATCAATGGAATCACAAAATCACTGGATTATTTACAAGAAATGGGTATCAAGGGTATTTGGTTAAACCCAATCCACCCATCACCAAGTTATCATAAATACGATGTTGTCGATTATTATGGTATTGATCCTCAATTTGGAACTATTGATGATTTTAAAAACCTCTTAAAAGAAGCACATGATCGAAACATGGTGATTATAATGGATATGGTTTTGAATCATTCCTCATCAAAACATCCGTGGTTTGAGAAATCAATGAATAACGAAATAGGTTATGAAGATTACTACATCAAAGTTGATAGTTTAGACGAGATTGATGTTAAAGATAAGAGTGCTTGGTATAAAAAGGGTGACCAATATTACTTCGGATCGTTTTGGTCAGAAATGCCAGAATTTAATTTAGAAAGTAAAGCTGTACGTAGTGAATTCCGCAAGATTCTTAAATTTTGGTTAGATCTAGGGGTGGATGGCTTTCGCTATGATGCTGCTAAACATGCTTACGATATTAATGAATACAATGCTGGAACCTTTACTCTTGATAAGAACAGACAATTCTGGTTAGAAATGAAAAAGTATGTGAAGAGTGTTAATCCTGAAGCGTATGTCGTTGCGGAAGTTTGGTTGGATTCTAAACAAATGTCGCATTATGTCAATGGGTTTGATGCGTTGTTTAATTTTGATTTTGGGGAAGCTGTTTATAATGCGCTGACGAAACAACAAGCGATTGATTTTTTAGCTCCTTATTCAAAGTTTCTAAGTACTTTTAAAGAAGCAAGTCACTATATGGATGCACCTTTCTTGAGCAATCATGATCAACCTCGGATAGCATCCAACTTGAATGGTAGTATCGATCAATTGAAAGTGGCTGCTAGCATTTTGTTGACTGTCCCAGGAAATCCTTATATATACTATGGTGAGGAGTTGGGGTATCTTGGAGTTAAACCGGATGAGAGAATTCGTGAACCGTTTAAATGGGGAGATTCTTTTGAACAAAAACAACCTCGCTGGGAAACAGTGGTATTAAATCTTAAGACTCAGGATGCGACTGAACAATTAGAGGATCAAGACAGTTTATTGACTCACTATCGTCGGTTAGGAAAACTACGATCAGAAAATGAGATCCTGAAAAAAGGAACATATTCTAGTTTACCGTATGGGGATAATACCACCATTGCGTATGAGAGAGTTTTAGGGGACCAAAGACTGTATGTGTTGCATAATCTGTCTGAGACGAAAACGAACATAACGTTAAAAGAGTCTGGAGAGATTCTGTTTGCGACCAACGATTCTAGCCTAACAAATCAATCGGTTGTTCTGAATGGTTACAGCACCCTGATTGTGAAGGTTCAACCATGATTCTGTTTTATGCCAACAACCATCAGTTTGAACAACAGTTAAAGAAATTGATTAAGGTAGAAATTGATTATATTGATCAACACGTTGGGATTTT
>JAAYEW010000019.1 GCA_012728555.1 Erysipelothrix sp. | reverse complement strand
GGAATATTTCGGATAAAATAATATGAAAAAGACAACCAGTATACTATTATTACTATTACTCATTTTGTCGAGTTGTAATAAGTCAGAAGAATTTAGAGTTATAGATGGCATAACTTTAGATGAAAAACAATATGATATCGTGACTAAAGATTACTGTTATGTAGAATCAGAAGATAAACCAGGGGTTCGTGGTCCAAGAAATTTAAAAATTGAAAAAGATGTAGAGTTTTATGGTGTGATAAATTGTGAAACAAAAAGATTTACCCAATTACTCCAATATGAACCAAATAATACAGTGAGAAAATTCTATCTCAAGCAAAAATAAGTTATATATTTCAAAGTAAACGAGACAACTCTTGTCACAAAATTTCTTTTTTTCCTTAAAACTTCCATTAGAATTTTTGAATTTTGCCCTTATGTAGTTGACTACATTATTTATAACGATTTTTAGAAATTCTATAGGAGATTTAATCCAATCAGATTCATCAAAAAAATCTTTACTAGATATAGTTTCTCTCAGAACTAACACATTAAAATGAAAATAGCTCAATTCTTATAATATCTGACCAGTCGCTTGTAACAATAATTTCTTTTTTGTTTAAAAAGTTGTTATAAAGGATATTTTTCAGTTTGAGACTTGTGACATAGATATTAAAACAAACTGCTACAAAACCGGTTGTTCTATTTGGGTTGAACGATTGGAGAGATGAATTATAGATAAGAGAATGGAAAGAAGACTGTGAGGGTCATGGAATTGAAATCATTGTTGAACCACAACCATGCAACGATTATGCTTAACAATTCGCAAACCTCGAAGTGAAGTAAATCCACTTCACTTTTTCCATTTTATGGTATGATAGAAGACGCATTTAAAGGAGGGATAATCTATGGTTGATGTTATCGTTGTAGGAGCTGGTCACGCTGGTTGTGAAGCTGCTCTTGCTACAGCAAAAATGGGATTTAAAACACAGCTCTACACATTATCATTAGAAAAAATCGCATTGATGCCTTGCAATCCATCCATTGGTGGTCCCGCAAAAGGAATAGTTGTCAGAGAAATCGAAGCATTAGGTGGAGCAATGGGAGAAGTAGCAGACAGAAGTGCACTACAATTCAAGATGCTCAATGCTTCCAAAGGGCCAGGAGTCCAATGTCTTCGTGTTCAATCGGACAAAGATGAATACTCTAAAGTCATGAGACAAACCTTAGAAAAACAAGAAAACCTCGAACTGGTTCAATCGATGATTACGGGGTTAGTGATAGAAAATAATAAAAAAATTGGAATTAAGATTAACAACGACACAATCCATTCAAAAGTAGTCATTCTAACCACAGGCACCTATATGGCCTCAACAACCATGATTTCATCCGAAGTTGTTTCAGAAGGACCAGATCATTTACCAACCACAAACCTACTCTCTGAATCATTAAGAGAACTTGGACTGGAGTTATTGCGCCTTAAGACAGGAACGCCACCACGATTAGATACAACGACTGTTGATTTCAGCAAGACAACGATTCAACCAGGAGACAGTGTTCCCCTTCGCTTTTCGCGTTTCAGCAAAGAATCCGATCTCATTCAAGACCAATACCCATGTTATTTAACCTATACTAATCAAGACACCCATTCCATCATCGACGCCAATATTCATTTATCCAGCATGTTCTCAGGAGTCGTGACAGGGGTTGGAGCACGGTATTGCCCGTCCATTGAAGACAAGATTGTCCGGTTTGCAAACAAAGAAAGACATCAAATATTCTTAGAACCCGAAACTAAAGAATTCAATACGATTTATGTCCAAGGTCTTAGTTCAAGCTTGCCACGAAATGTTCAAGAACAAATGGTCAAAACGATTCCTGGATTAGAAAACGCCAAGATTTTAAAATATGCCTATGCAATTGAATATGATGCTATCAATCCACTGCAAATGAAAGCAAGCTTAGAATCAATGAAAATCGAAAACTTGTTCACCGCTGGTCAAATAAATGGTACGTCAGGTTACGAAGAAGCAGCAGGCCAAGGTTTGTTAGCCGGCATCAATGCAGCAAGAAAAATCCAAACCAAAGAACCATTAATCTTAAGAAGAGATGAAGCCTATTTAGGAGTGATGATCGATGATTTAGTCACCAAAGGAACACTTGAGCCGTACCGACTACTCACTTCACGTTCTGAGTATCGTCTTCTTTGTCGTCATGATAATGCTTATCGTCGATTATCACAAAAAGGATACGAAATAGGGTTGTTGCCACAAGAAAAATACGATTCCATTAAGTCGATGTTGGATGATGTTGATCAATTGATTGAGTATACAAAAACAGTTAACTTAAACAAAGAAAGTCCACTCTATAATTATTTAGAATCGTTAGGCTATGAAAACAATGATGGTGCCCTACTGTTTGAAGTAATTAAGAGACCACACGTAAAATTAGATAAAATATTAGAACTACTAGAAATCAGTAAAACTGAAGAAGTTATTCATCAAGCAGAAATTGAAATAAAATACGAAGGCTATATCAACAAAGCACAAAAAGATGCGGATAAGCTAAAACTGATGGAAGATGTCAGAATTCCAGAAACGTTTAACTATGATACTGTGCTGCATTTGGCAAATGAAGCACGACAAAAATTAGAAAAAGTACGACCGATGTCGTTAGGCCAAGCAGCTCGTATCTCAGGGGTCAACCCTGCGGACATTGGTGTGTTAGCAATGGCACTTAAGAGAGGTTAAGATGAAAAGAGCTGAAATGATTGTGAGTGAGAAGCACTTAGCTAGTTCAATTGGATCTGGTAATGTAGCAGTCTTCTCAACACCTAGTTTAATTGCTTTTGTTGAAAATACATGCAAGGACATGCTTTATGAAACAAGTGTCGGAACCTATATTGCATGTAAACACATCCGGTCCACACCTTTAGGGATGAAGGTAATGTGTGAAGCACAGTATCTTGGTGTTAATGAAAAAGGTTTACATAAATTTGAAGCGAAAGTTTATGATGAAATCGAGTTAATTGGGATTTGTCAACATCAACGAGCGGTCGTGAATGAACAAGAATTTGTAGAGAAAACTAACCAAAAGAAGACTCACGCAAAATAAACATGAGTCTTCTAGACTGTTGACACACGAAATGTCAACAGTTTTTAATATCAGAAATCAAAGAGTTCTCTTTTCTTTAGTTTAAAAGATTGATGTTTCTTAACTTTCCCAAGAAAGCTTGTTCAATGTTAATCAGCTTCATCTAAGAATCAACATGCCTACAATAGAGAGCAAAATAACATAGTAACAATACCAAGGTTTCTTGTATTGAAAAAATAAAAACGCTACTAATAAAATGATAAATGCTGAAATACCCAAGGCAACTAACGGTGTTTCGTAATACATCAAATATCCAGTAAAGGCCCCAAAGGCTAAAGGACCTGCAAGAAAAATTGCTTTTAAGTCATCTCTTATTTTACTGAAAAAACAAGCCCATATAGAAGCAGTAACACAATGGCGATTATTTGACGAATCGTATCCATTGGGACTTGATCCAAACTAAGTAGTGGATCAACAATTAAAACTATTCCATAGAAGAATGCTAGTGTAAGTGCCATGACAACGAATGAACCGATAGTAAAAAATAGCAAATTGATAAAACTATACTCTTTTGTTTCTGTTTTCATGCTAGATTCCTTTCTAATGTTAGAAAAATAGTAGTTCTTCTATCTTCATTGTATTCCTGTTAATAAACGAAATCAAAGAGTATTATCTATAAAGAAAAATCCTCACGAATGAACCGCACCCCAAATCTTGAACAAAGATAAGGAGGTGCGATTTTTAAATGGCTAAGTTAACACGAGAACAGAAAATAGAAATATATGAGAAGCGCAAATCAGGTCAAACAATAAGCGCATTAGCGGCAGAGTACAGAAT
>JAAYEW010000018.1 GCA_012728555.1 Erysipelothrix sp. | reverse complement strand
GATGCAAGTCACTATACTCTTGTCTTCGAGAAAAGGTTAGAAGTTATCCAAATCATGGATAATTTCTTAGAAAGGGTTTTATGAATAAAGTAAAGAAAGATGTGTTCGAAGCATTATCAAAAGTTCAAAGCAAAGATACAATTCTATGTGGAGGCTTTGGTCTAATTGGAGCTCCTTTATCACTGATTGAAGGACTAACACAAATGGATGTTAATCAGCTAACTGTAGTTAGTAACAATCTTGGCGAAGAAGGCAGAGGATTGGGCAAACTATTGAATCAAGGTAAAATTGCGAAGGGAATTGGTTCTTATTTTACAAGCAATCGAGACGTAGGGGCTGCTTACAAAAGAGGCGAGATTGAACTTGAACTTAGTCCACAAGGGACTTTATCTGAAAGAATGAAAGCTGCTGGAGCAGGGATTCCTGCATTTTATACATCGACAGCCCAAGGAACAGATTTAGCAAAGGGCAAAGAAGAACGTGATTTCAATGGTAAAAAATACATTATGGAAACAGCTCTTTATGGAGATGTTGCACTGATTCGTGCTCACAAAGCAGATACATTAGGAAATCTTGTGTATTACAAAACAGCCAGAAACTTTAATCCGATTATGGCTACTGCAGCTAAATATGTTATTGCAGAGGTTGATGAAATCGTTGAACCAGGACAATTGGATCCAGAAGCGATTGTCACGCCTCATTTATTTGTTGACGCGATTGTAAAAGCAACCCATATATTAACCAATGAAGGAGTTGTGATTCATGAATAACTTTAAAGAACTGATTGCGAAAAGAGCTGCCAAAGAACTAGTAGGACCGTGCGTTGTAAACTTAGGTATTGGGGTTCCAACCTTAATTCCAGCGTATGTTGATGATGAGAGCGTCTATTTACATACAGAAAATGGCTTGTTAGGAGTAGGTCCAGCAGACCCGAATAACTTAGATCCAAATTTGGTCAATGCAGGTAAACTACCGGTGTCCGAACAAAAAGGATCTGCTTACTTTAATAGTGCTGAATCATTTGGCATGATTCGAGGTGGTCATGTTGATGTTGCGGTTTTAGGGGTTTTACAAGCAGACGAAAAAGGATTAATTGCGAACTGGTCTGTTCCAGGGCAAGACATTATTGGGGTCGGTGGAGCAATGGATTTATTGAATGGAGCTAAAAAAGTTATTTGTACGATGACCCATACAACTAAGAATGGAGAACCTAAACTTTTGAGAGAATGTGAGTATCCGATTACTTCAACTCGACAAGTTGATATGGTTATTACGGATTTAGCAGTATTTGAATACAAAGACAACACAATGTATTTGATTGAATTAATGCCAGGAGTGACATTAGAAGAAGTCAAAGAGAAAACATTGGCACATTATCAAGTAGAATTAAAGGAAGTCAGCTAAATGAAAGATGTTGTTATTGTTGAAGCGACACGAACAGCAATTGGTAAACTAGGAGGAACATTAATTAATCAAACTCCTGACTTATTAGCAGCTCATGTTATGAAAGAAGTAGTATCACGTTCTAAAATCGATGCAACTGAGATTGAAGAAGTCATTTTGGGTCAAGCCAAACAATCTCCAGATTACTCAAACTTAGCAAGAGTTGCTACATTAGAAGCAGGATTACCGATGAGTATTCCTGGATATACTGTCCATCGTCAATGTGGATCGGGTTTAGAAGCCTTAAACTCAGCAGCAACACTGATTCAAAGTGGACACGCTGAAGTGGTTTTGTGTGGTGGAGCTGAATCGATGAGCACTGCTCCTTACTATGTGAATGGTGTCCGCTTTGGTGTCAATGCTGGTAATATCGAACTACGAGATCCTAATACAGCGAGCCAACCAGGATCTCAACCATTTAAAGACTATGGAAATATTACCATGGGGCAGACTGCTGATAATATTGCGAAAAAATATGGTATTACAAGGGAGGAACAAGATAAGTTTGCTCTTCAGTCGCAGCAAAGAGCCAAAAAAGCAATTGTAGAAGGCCGTTTTAAACAACAAATTACATCATATACGATTAAATCAAGAAAGAGTGAGATTGTTTTTGATACGGATGAACATCCACGAGAAACTAGCTTAGAGAAACTAGGTAATCTAAAAGCAGTCTTTACTAAAGATGGTAGTGTTACTGCAGGAAATGCATCTGGTAGAAATGATGGAGCTAGCGCTTTATTAGTGATGACGAAAGAAAAAGCCCAAGCTCTTGGTTATACCCATGGTTTACGAGTTATAAATTTTGCTAGTGCAGGTGTCGAACCTGATTTTATGGGACTTGGACCAATTCCAGCGACTCAAAAAGCTCTTAACAAAGCAAAGTTGGATTTTTCAGATCTAGATGTCATTGAACTTAATGAAGCTTTTGCTGCACAGTGTCTTGCTTTTTATCGTGAGTTCAATGTAGATTTAACCAGTGAACGCATTAATCCAAATGGAGGGGCGATTGCCTTAGGTCATCCTATCGGAGCTACCGGTTCTATCTTAATTACAAAATTGTTTTATGAATTACAGAGAATTAATGGGAGATACGGTTTGGTCACCTTGTGCATTGCAGGTGGACTCGGTATAGCTACAATTTTTGAAAGAGTAGAACTATAATATGAACAAAACCTTTATCACTGTCGCTATCAATGGATCTCGGGTTAGTAAGGAGATGAATCCATCTGTCCCAGTAACCATCGATGAGATTGTTTCCGATATTGTGGCTTGTTTTCATGCAGGGGCAAGTATTGCACATGTTCATACCCGCCATCCGTTAACGCACCAACAACAGATTGATAAAGCTGCATTTCTGCAAATTAAAGAAAAAGTATCTAAACAGTGCAATATTCTTCTGAACTTTTCCACTTCAGGTGAGTTTAATGACATCGAAGGACTATCTGTTATAGGTAGTTTTGATGGTTTCCAACAAAAGCGAGTCAGTGTTTTGGATGCTAAACCTGATATTGCGACTGTAGATTTAGGAACCATTAACTTTGGAGATAAGATTTTTCTTAATCCGACCTCTTTTCATCAAAAGTTGATTACTTCAATGCTTGAACACAGTGTTAAACCTGAACTAGAGATTTTTAATGTTGGGGATATTGAACTGGCTAAACGCCTTATTTCAGAATATAATTTGCAAAGTCCACCGTTGTTTCAGTTTGCTCTAGGAGTAACAGGAGGGACACCAGCATCAGTTGAAGACTTGGTCTACCTAAAATCAAAATTACCTAGCAATGCGATCTGGAGTGCTTTTGGGATTGGTAAAAATCATTTGGTAATCTTGTATGCGACAATGGCTATGGGCGGACACATTCGAGTTGGTCTTGAAGACAACATTTATTACAAACGGGGTGAATTAACAACGAATGTGGAGTTAGTTCAACGAGCAGCTCGAATTATACGAGAGTTTAATAATGAAGTTGCGGCAGTTGCTGATGTTAAACAGATGTTAGAACTTAACTCAAAAACCGAACATGATGATGTTTTATGTCTATAGATATTGAATAATTATTAGAAATGTTTCACAAATTGTTTTTTTAGTGTATTATGAACTAAGAAAAGAGGCCGATGTGAAAAAGATTAACCTTTTAACACTTCTATTACTTATCTTGACAGGGTGTACCGTTAGGGTCTCAGCACCTGAAAAAGAACTATCCACTGTGGTTGTAAGGCATGCAGTGAATATAGAAACGTATGAAACATTAAGAGATCGTGCAGATTTAATTGTGTTTGTTCGAGTGACAACAGCACTGAATATGGCAGACTCGCATTTTGATAATGGAGATTTTCATAACCATCGCCGCCTCGAAGTCATTAAGGTATTAAAATCTGATACAGACGTTAATGAAAAGATGATAACCTTACGAGAATCTGCTGCTATTGATGCAGATAGTCTCTATGTGAGCGAAAATGTGACGCCACTTGAAATTGATGAAGAAGTCATTCTGTTCTTAGATAAAACAGATAATGAAAATTACGTCTTAACCAATGAAACCGAAGGTGTTGTTTATACAGAAGATCTGTTACGAAACACTAACTTAGAAATAGCTTGCAACACTATCTTTGAGTTTATGAATCCGAAGTATCTCAATCGTCAATTAACATTTAGACCGTTTGAACTAACAAACAAAGAAGACGGCAGTGGATACGATAGACTAACGATAGAAACGGATTTATACCCAATCGAAGTTGAACTATCAAAAAGCTTAAAAGTTGTTAAAATTTTAGACACGATATTTAAGTTCAAATAAACTGTTCTAGCATCATTAGGCGCTAGAACATTTTTTAACGATACATACAAAGAAACGATTCATCATCAAAAAATCATCCATGCTAGCCCTGACTTTAAGCTAGTATGGATGATTGTTTTTTTATTAAAGAATCGTAATCTCAATCAGTTTAACTTCACCTTTTTTAACATACAGAGTCATGATGTCATTTTGAGTTTCTAACGTTTGATCATTGTGTTCATGGCTAGAATACAATTGCTTGTAAGAAACATTCTCTTTAAACCGATCTGGTAAATTCGTTAAATGAATTCTCAAAATATCATCGTGATAGAAGTTATTATGACAAATTGCCAATAAGCAAGTGTTATCATTCTCAAAAGCATGACCAACACCACGAATCATTGTGTGATCAAAATCGATCGGATAACTTCTGTCTTTATCGAGATAAGCTTCAAGATATTTTTCGCGAATCGGAAGAACTTTTTTAATTTCATTCATCAGTTCAAATCGATCTTTGTAATTCATATGAAAACTAACATAATCAAACAGTGCCAGCTTGCCATAATAAGGATCATCTTCTTCCAACAAGAACTGTTCATTTTCTCGAGCACCAATCCCTAAGTTCATCGGCGCAATTTCATAGAACTCTTGTCCAGAGTTAATAAACGGAATCGCATTCGGAATAAAGAAATTAAACAGAGTAATAAATTTAGCCGTAATTTTATGACCTGGGCGAGCAGCTAAACGAGGAGTATCGTGTGTTTCGCCACACGCAAAGACAGGCGCAACTAGGTCTTTGACACTATAGACAAATTCATTGTATTTGTACTCATCGACAAACGGTAAACGTGTAAATCCATCCCCAATAATCATGTTATAGCCTTTTTCAATGCTCGATTCTGCGTTTTTGACATCCAACTCTTCAGCAATAAAACAGAAGTTTGGATCAATCGCTTTTGCTTTTGAAATAATTTGATTCACCAGCTCAAGTGGCAAGGCATGCCCCATATCGATTCGCGCGCCATCAATACCAAATTTACGTTGATAGAAAGGGATAATTTCAGATAAAACATCCCACAATGGTTCATTTGGAATCTTACCTGGATTTAAAGAACTCTTCGCAACATCAAAAAGCAAATACGGTTCAGGGACAAAGTCCAACTGATCTAAATAAGGTTGTGAGTTTGCTGGGTGATCCAAATACATTCTAAAGTAAGTAATATCTGTCCATGCAGGTTGTGGGTCGTTGATGTTATCGCTAAACGCATACGCTACAGCCATACCAAAGAATTTATCAACTAAATCAAGCACTTCAATGGTAGGATGTTGTTTGTAATAAGCCAACATTTCTTCCCACTTCACTGGATCAAGTTCTTTTGGATTCTTGGTAAACTTCTTCAAGTGATCAATGACTTCTTCACTCTCAAAGACATCCTTGAAATATTTCTTATCCGCCACAACCGCTTCCTTGATCGCAGGAACAAACGGTGGTTTATACTCTGCTAAGGACTCTTTCTTTACCCAATAGAACCATTCTGGATAATCTAAGATAAAGTCTGAGTTGACACTATTTGTCCTGGGAATAATATCGATGACAACTTTCATTCCCATAATATGAGCTGCTTCAACTAGTGCTTTAAACTCAGTTTCAACATCACAAGCGTCACCTGTCAAAGGGTCTTTAAGGTTTTGATCCACTTTAAAAAAGTTAGAAACGCCATAAGGACTTCCAGCTTCTCCTTTCTTATCTTTCAAAGAAAACTTAGAAATTGGTAACATGTATAACGTATCGATACCCATTTCTCTAAGATAAGGAAGAATTAACAATGTCTTTAAAAAAGTACCCGTATCCTTTAAATCATAAAGATTACTAGCCTCTAACACACCAGAACGATCATGATCATAACTGGTAGAAGTCCTAACCATCATCGAATAAACAATCGATTGTTTAATCCAATCGCCATTAGTTAAGTCAAAGGGGACATCGTTATACGAGTAAAAAGGTTGTTGATAATTCAAGTGACGTTGTTCGCTTTCATTAATAATAGACTCCACTTGATGAATCATGAAGTCATACGGATTAATCATGACATTTCCATCCCCAACATGTTTGATTGTCGCTGGATCTTGATTAGTAACCCAAACATCGGGAATAACATAGTTAAACCGATCGTTATTTAATTCTTTTTGTTCCAAAAGGTATTTTTTAATTGTATTCAATGCGTTCATAAGGTTATCCTTTCAATATAATTCTATTCTACAGGAAAACGACCATTAAAAGTAGTGCTTTCTCTCAATAAACAACAAAAAAGGCTCAATAATAATTTCATCTCATTGAGAAAAAAGCATCTCAATGTTAAGATAAGCTTATGAATTTCAACAAACTAATCCAACAGGAAAAAAACAAAGAGTACTTTCAAAATCTAGTCACGTTTCTAGCTAAGGAGTATGAAAATAAAATTATCTATCCACCTAAATCAGATGTCATGAACGCATTCAAGCTCACACATTTTCAACAGGTGAAAGTAGTGATTATTGGACAAGATCCTTATCATCAACCGAATCAAGCCATGGGCTTAAGTTTTTCAGTGAAACAAGGGGTCCAATTACCAAAAAGCATAATTAACATCTTTACGGAACTTGAAGATGATTTAGGAATTCACAACACCAGTGGAGATTTAACACCATGGGCAAAGCAAGGGGTCTTTCTACTAAATACGACCCTAACAGTTGAACAAGGCAAACCGATGTCCCACGCCAACCAAGGATGGGAACAGTTCACAACAACAGTTATTCATGAATTGTGTCAACAGAAACAAGATTTAGTCTTTCTTCTATGGGGAAAACATGCACAGCAATTTGAACCAGTCGCTAAACAGTATGGACACTATGTTCTTAAAAGTGTTCATCCATCACCTCTGAGTGCTTATCGTGGATTCTTTGGATCAAAACCTTTCTCAACTTGCAATAAATACTTAATAAGTAAAAACAAACAACCAATCGATTGGAGAACATATAATGTTTAGTAATATTGACGATGCCCTTAATACATTGATGAAACGTACTCGTAGTGAACACCCTCAGCTCTACAAATTTAGTGAATGCATGAAAGCACTTAACAACCCTCAAAATTCATTAAACATAATCCATGTTGGTGGAACTAACGGAAAAGGATCAACCACAAACTTTATTCGAAGTATCTTAGAACAAGAAGGTTATAAAGTCGGAACCTTTACCTCCCCTCACTTAATCAAACATCAGGATCGATTCCGGATCAATGGTACATTTATTAGTGATGAAAAACTCTTAGAGTTAATTAACAGGAGCTACCCTTATTGGGATCAGTACGACATCACGATGTTTGAGATCGATGTTCTGTTGGCAACGTGGTATTTTATCGACGAACAAGTGGATTATGCCATCTATGAAGTTGGGATGGGGGGTACGTATGATGCCACCAACATCGTGACTCCTTTAGCCAGTGTCATTACAAACATAAGCTTAGATCATACAGGATATTTAGGGGACACGGTCGAAAAGATTGCGGTTGAGAAAGCAGGGATTATCAAAGACAGTGGTATCGTGGTGACTGGTGAAAGAAAAGAATCAGTTTTAGATATCTTTAGAGAAAAAGCAAATCGAGACATTTATGAAGTAAGAGAAATCGATATTTTAGGTCATGTTAATCGTCATTTAAAAATGGGATATCGTGGTAATGTAATTAATCTTCTCAGTTACGCAAGTTACCAAGCAAAAAATGCGGCACTAGCCTATGAAGTGTGTTATCAATTAAATAAGAATCAACTCATTAAAATATCAAAAGAAAGTATCCTCAAAGGATTATCTAGTACTCAATGGGCAGGACGATTTGAGATAGTCAGTCAACAACCATTAATCATCTTGGATGGTGCACATAATGAAGAAGGGATACATCAATTAGTCATGGCTCTACAAGGATTGCCTCGACCAATTGTTAGTGTTTTTAGTGCTTTAAAAGACAAAGATACAGATCACATGATGCAACAACTCGTTTCAATCAGTGATGAAGTCATTGTAACAGAATTTAAACATCCTAGAGCTCAGTCTGCAGCTTTGTTAAGCAAAGACTTTGAATGCATCATAGAAAAAGAGTATAAGAAAGCTGTTCAATTAGGCCAAGAAAAAGTAGGAGCGGGAACACTATGTATCACTGGTTCTTTGTATTTTATTTCGGATGTTCGTCCGCTATTCGTTAAGGAGTAAGCAATGACAATTCTAACAAGTCAACTTATTATTGGAGTAATCATGGTGCTTTTGGCATTCATTTGCTACAAAGCCAATAAGGTTAAACTGAGCACATCGATGATTACAAAATTAGCATTATTAATTACTCTTTCGGTGTTGCTGGGATCGATTTTTAAAATCAGCCTGCCTCTTTTTGGCCCAGAAACCTTTGAAATTAAGTTCGATACCTTACCACTCATGTTTATTGGAATTCTTTTTGGTCCTTGGTGGGGTCTTTTGTCAGGTTTTATTATTGACATGATCCAGTTGATGCTGTCACCTACTAGTTTTCCTTATTTAGGGTTTACATTAAATTTAATGTTAACTGGTATGATTACTGGATTTATGTTTCAATCAAAGAACAACATTGATGAAAAGTATAAAAACTTTAATCAATGGCTACTCATTCTTTCTTTGTTTTTAGCTATCTTTTTCATTGTTATAACCAACCAAATTCAAATCAGAAATGAAATGATTGTTTTTACTCATGGAATTAAATGGGGGTTAACAGCCATTATTTTCTTCATGTTTTTTGTACTCTATATGCAATCAAAACTGTATAGTGATAACTCCTTTAATCAACGATGGATTCGCTGTGTTGTCTTGTGTGAATTACTTGTTCAAGTATTTTTAACGGCTTTGTGGTTAAATGTGTTATTTAATTTAGGTTTTATTGTCACAATCCCTATTCGTTTGATTGAAGCACCGATTATGATTAGTGCTTATGGTGTCATGGGTTCCATGATTTACCGTGTGATTTATCGATACAAATAATTTTTACATAATCTTAACTCTCTGAAAACGCTATCAATTTTATGTATTTGTTAGTATAATAGTAGTAACTATTGAAAGGAGTATATATTGTTATGGCTCATCATGAAATGATTGCAATGATTTTAGCGGGAGGTCGTGGGACTCGTCTTTACGACTTAACCGAAAAAATTGCGAAACCTGCAGTTAGCTTTGGAGGAAAGTATCGAATCATTGACTTTCCATTAAGTAATTGCGCAAATTCCGGTATCGATGTCGTTGGGGTACTGACTCAATACGAAAGTATTTTTTTGAATTCTTATGTGGCTCAAGGCCACCGTTGGGGACTTGATGCAAGAGATTCAGGAGTCTATGTTTTGCCTCCTCGTGAAAAAGATTCAGGATTTGGTTTGTACCGAGGAACGGCTGACGCAATTGGCCAAAACATCGATTTCATTGACCAACACAATCCAGAATACGTTCTAGTTTTATCGGGGGACCATATTTATAAGATGGATTATTCTTGGATGCTTTCAGAACACAAAAAGTCAGAGGCAGAAGCTACGATTGCTGTTTTAGAAGTTCCTTTAAAAGAAGCTAGTCGCTTTGGTATTATGAATACTGATGAAAATGATAGAATTATCGAATTTGAAGAAAAACCAGCAAAACCAAAGAGTAATCTTGCGAGTATGGGGATTTATATTTTTAACTGGAAATCACTTCGAAAAGCATTAATAGCGGATGAAAAAAATGAGCAATCCAGTCATGACTTTGGAAAAGATATTATTCCAGCGTTTTTAAGTGAAAACAAGAAACTAGTTGCCTATCGCTTTGGAGGATATTGGAAGGATGTAGGCACTGTTGATTCCTTATGGGAAGCAAACATGGATTTATTGGATTCACAAAGTGGTATTAACCTCAATGATAAGGGTTGGAAGATTTATTCTGAAGATCAAACATTACCTCCTCACTTTGTTAGTGAAGGTGGAAGCGTCAATAACTCTTTAATTAACCAAGGATCAACTATCGATGGTCATGTGAAACACTCTGTAGTCTTTGCGAATGTCGATATTGAAGAAGGAGCAGAAGTAACCGATTCTGTCTTGTTGTCGGGAGTGACGGTTGAAAAAGGGGCTAAACTAAATCGTGTGATTGTGATGGAAGATTTAGTTCTTGAAGCTGGGACTTATGGAAATCCTAAATCAGAGAGCATCTTACTTTATAATGGGAACAGGGAGGATAAATAATGGTACGCGCAATGGGAATAATCGGTTTTGAAGGGGACGCCGTCAAAATTGAAGGAATCAGTAAACATCGTCCAATGAGTTCTGTTTCGTTTTTGGGAAGGTATCGTTTAATCGATTTTCCAATCTCTAATTTAACAAACTCAGGAGTGAATACTATTCATATTTATGTTAAAGAAAAACCTCGTTCTGTGTTTGAACATGTTGGAACAGGTCGTCAATATAATATTAATTCGAAACATGGAAAACTAAGAGTGATGTATGGCGAAGAAGAAATTTCTTCATCCATTTATAATACGGATGTTCGCAGTTATCTGCAAAACGAAAGTTACATTTGGGAAGATGAAGCAGAATACGTCATTATCATGCCTTCTCATTTTATTTATACACAAGACTTTTCTGATGTAATGGATAAACACATTGAAAGTGGTGCAGACATTACAATGCTGCATAAGAATACGGATGCTGCCAAAGAAAAATACTTTGGAACAACAACAATAAATTTTGATAAAGAGAAACGAGTCAAATCGTTTGAGATTAATCGTGGTCAAGCAAAAAAACGAGCAATTTCCCTAGAGGCCTATGTTCTGAAGAAACAACTATTTGTTGAACTTCTACACAAAGCAAATAATCAGTCTCCAATTTATTGGTTCAAAGATATTGTCACGGAAAACGTAAGTAATTTGAATATTCAAGGGTATTCAGTGAAAGGCACAGTGTTAGCAATTACCGATCTTCAATCGTATTACGATAGTAGTATGGAACTAATTAATCCAGAATCTTCTGATTTGTTTAAAAAGGATTGGCCAATTTATACGCGGACCAATGATTCAGCACCAACCATCTATGGGGAAAACGCAAAAGTTTCTAAGAGTTTGGTAGCGAATGGGACCTTAATTCAAGGAACAGTCACCAATTCAATTATTGGTAGAAATGTCCAGATTGAAGAAGGAGCAGTTGTCGAAAACTGTATTATCCTGCCGACTTCCTATATTGGTAAAGATGTTCGTATCAATGGTTTAGTGATTGACAAACATGTCCGCATCGAAAAATCAAAAGAAATAAAAGGATCGCCAGAGCAACTTATCTATATTAATCGACACGATCACATTTAGGGGGATATATGGCTAAAAGTAGAAAAATATTATTTGTAGCAGCAGAAGGTTTACCCTATATAAAAAGCGGTGGATTAGCAGATGTTATTGGTTCACTTCCACAAGCATTAGCAGATGAGGGTTATGAAGTCAGTGTTGTTTTACCGCTCTATTCCAAAATTATTGCGAAGTTTTTTGATCAATTAGAACTTGTAGGGACATACGTTGTAAAAGCAGCAAAATTTGATACAACAACGCGTCTGTTTAGTCAAAAACACAAAGATGTCACCTTCTATTTTATTGAACATGCAGGTTACTTTGAAAGAGATGGTCTATATGGATATGGAGATGATGGAGAGCGATTTGCTTTCTTCCAACACGCAGTCTATCAAATCATGATGCAACGTAAAGATTATCCAGATGTTTTACATAATCATGACTGGCATACAGGAATGATGGCGGCATTAGCCCGGATTCGTTACGCAAGCAATAAAGAAATTGTTAAGATACGACAAATCTATACGATTCACAATCTCGCATTTCAAGGAAATTTTGAAGCAGACTTGCTATATTCTGCACTAGAATTACCAATGTCGCTTTATCACGATGGAACGCTTCGTTTTCATAATGGAATCTCATATATGAAAGCAGGTATTGTCTTCTCGGATAAAATAAGCACCGTTTCCAATACATACGCTACAGAAATTTTAGGACAAGCCTTTGGAGAAAACATGGATTCCGTCTTACGAGAACGTCAACATGATTTGTGGGGAATTGTTAATGGTATTGACATTGAGTCCAATGACCCTAAAACAGATCCAATTATCTTTGAGAATTACGATGTTAATTCTCTTGAAAAGAAAGTCAAAAACAAGACGGGTCTTCAACAACAACTTGGATTAAGAGTAAGTGAAGATGTTTGTTTAGTAGGATTAGTCTCGCGTCTAACTTGGCAAAAAGGGATTAACCTAATTCTTAATAAACTGAAAGACATAATGGGGCTTGATATCCAGTTAGTCATCTTGGGAACTGGTGAGCAACAATATGAGTACGATTTAAGAAACTCTGAAAATATGTATAAACGACGCATGGTTTATTACGGAGGCTACTCCGATGAAGTTGCTCGTAAGATATATGCAGGAGCTGATCTGTTCTTAATGCCATCGATGTTTGAACCGTGTGGAATCTCTCAACTCATTTCTATGAGATATGGAACACTACCTGTTGTGCGTGAAACAGGTGGGTTAAAAGATACGGTAGAGCCATACAATCAATTTGAACACAAAGGAACAGGATTCTCGTTTTATAACTTTGATCCTGAAGATTTCTTTCATGTCTTAAGAATGGCAGTAGATCTGTATTATTTAAACCAAAAAGATTTTAAGATGTTACAGACCAATGCCATGAATGTTGATGTCTCTTGGAAGAAGAGTGCTAAACTCTACATTCAAATGTATCAACAGGCAGGCATGAAATAAGCGAAGGGTAGATGATTCTACCCTTCATTTTTAAATATAATTAGTAGGAGGCGTTATGAAAGATTCGTATTTTGATGGAGGGTTGTTTCAACTTCTTGGTTGGACTCTTTTAGGAGCATTGGTCACGTTTATTACGGTGGGTATTTGTGCTCCTTGGGCAATCTGTATGATCTATAACTGGAAAATCAAACACACCGTTATCAATGGACGACGCCTCAAATTTGATGGGACAGCTCTTGGTCTTTTTGGGAAATGGATTCTATGGCTAATGTTGATTGTCATTACGTTTGGTCTATACGGTTTTTGGGTTAATATTGCACTCAAAAAATGGAAAACAGAACACACTAGCTTTGCGTGAAAAAATATTTTTATTAAAACACTTGCAACTTCTTTGAGGATAGGTATAATAACTCCATTAGCGATG
>JAAYEW010000017.1 GCA_012728555.1 Erysipelothrix sp. | reverse complement strand
GAGTAGACCCGCTAGAAATAGATGTTATTCTCTGTTTTGGAGAAGAATGGAAAGAATACCCACTGACAACATCAGCGCTTTACATACAAGATCGCATTGGAGCAACCAATGCTTGGGGAATCGATGTTCAAAATCGATGCTGTACAACCATAACGACCCTTAAAATGGCAAAAGACATGTTAATTGCTGACCCTGAAATCAATACAATTTTAATTGCTGGTGGATATCGAAATGGCGACTTTGTCGACTATACAGATAAAAATATGTCCATGATGTACAACATCTCTGCTGGAGCAGGTGCGATTATCTTACGAAAAAATCATCCAGAGAATATATTGCTTGGTAGTCATATTATTTCGGATGGCTCACTGTCTCGTACAGCAGGTGTTGAAATTGGAGGAACTATGAATCCAATTTCAAGTAATAATCTCAATGAAGCGTATCAATCACTAAGACTTCTAGATCCAGAAAAGATGAAAAACCGTCTCAATGAAGTATCCATGCCAAACTGGTATAAATGTATCGATAAAGCGTTAGAAAAAAGCAATCTCCAACGTTCAGATATTGATTACTTAAATATTCTTCATATGAAACGTTCTGGACACTTAGCAATGTTAAAAGAACTCAATCTAACACAAGATCAATCCATTTATCTAGAAGACTATGGACACATTGGTCAAGTCGATCAAATCTTAAGTTTAAAGTTAGCACTTGAACAAGGAAAATTAAAAGACGGCTCTGTAGTTTGTTCCATTGCGGCAGGAATAGGATATGTCTGGGCAGCCGATATAATTCAGTGGGGAAAAGCAAGTGAGTAGCGTTTTAGAAGTTGTACTGCGTTCCCTTGAATATGGAAGTATCTATGCGTTTGCGGCTTTCGGAATAATCTTGATCTATAGGACTTCCTACACCACCAACTTTGCTCAAGGAGTCATTGGTATGTTCAATACCTTTGCGGTTGCTTGGTTTATGCAAACGTTGGGTATCAATATTTGGGTTGGAGTCTTACTAGGGATTCTTGCCTCAATATTGATGGGTATCCTAATCGATTTCTTGATAATGCGCCATACCTCTAAGGTCAACGTTGTGGGAAAACAAATTATTACGTTGGGAATTCTCATGATTATCGTTGGTATAACACCAATGGTCTATGGGGTATATCCTTACATGATTCCTCGATTTATTCCAGAAGGATACGCTAATTTTCTAGGAGCAACCATTTCATACAATGCTCTCTTCAATATCTTTCTAACCATTGTAATAATGCTAGTCATGCTCTATGTGTTACTCAAAACAAAGATAGGATTAGCAATACGCGCAACAGCATCCAATGAAAAAACAGCTCGACTGATGGGAATACCAACAAAAAGTGTTACCATGGCAGCTTGGGCAGTAGCAGCAGCCTTATCACTATTAGCAGGAGTAATGGCTGCACCATTTGGTACAGTGAACATTGGATTTATGAACGATGTCCAAATCAATGCCTTTATGTCAGTAGTTCTCGGAGGTTTCTCAACATTCCATGGACCTGTCGTAGCAGCATTCATTATTTCTGTACTAACAAACCTCTTCCAAGTGTTTTTACCAACAGGAATGGGGACTATTTGGGGTAAACCACTTGTCTACGTATTTATTCTATTGTTCTTAGT
>JAAYEW010000016.1 GCA_012728555.1 Erysipelothrix sp. | reverse complement strand
TTGTAATAATGATGTTTTTAGATGTAGCACTAGGATAGGAGAAGAATATGAGCGCAAAACAAGAGGAAGCACGCTTCAATCCCTTTGGAGCAAGACCCCTTAAATCAACCAATATCAAACGAATGATTGCTGTTGTATCCGGTAAAGGAGGAGTCGGTAAATCAATGGTTACCGGACTACTTGCTGCAGCCGCCAATCAACAAGGATTTGAAACAGCAATTTTAGATGCGGATGTCACTGGACCTTCCATCGGAAAAATGTTTAATATAACCACTAAGGCAGGGGGAACGGATGAAGGAATTCGACCAGCGATTTCAAATTCGGGAATAAAAGTTGTATCTGCCAATATGCTTTTAGAAAATGATAATCAACCAGTACTGTGGAGAGGACCAATGATTGCCAACGCAGTGAAAGAGTTTTACACGAAAGTACTGTGGAATGACATCGATGTCATGTTTATAGACATGCCCCCTGGAACAGGAGATGTTCCATTGACAGTTTATCAATCGCTTCCTTTAGATGGTATTATCATGGTGACTACTCCCCAAGATTTAGTGTCAATGGTAGTTTCTAAAGCTGTTTCAATGGCGAACCAAATGAACATTCCTATCTTAGGGGTGGTTGAAAACATGTCGAGTATGAAGTGTCCACACTGTGATGAAATTCTATATCCGTTTGGTGAATCCCGTACCCAAGCCATGTGTGATGAATTTGGATTAACTCTTCTAGGAAAACTGCCGATTAATTCTGCATTGACTGAGGCAAGTGACAAAGGAAAAATAGAAGAGGTCGTACTCCAAGAAGTACAAGAAACAGTAAAGAAGCTACTGTTTAGTTTTGAATAGTTATGAGAAGTTACAAAGAGTTATTGTCATACATAATCAGTGAGGAGATAGCAAATATGATAGTGATAGAAGGAGTCGTTGGGGTAGGAAAGAGTTCGCTCATGCGCCATATAAAAGAGTTAGGGTATGAAGCATTTGAAGAACCAGTTGTCGATAATCCAATTCTTCCAAAGTTTTATTATAATCGGAAAAGATATTCCTTTCCGCTTCAAATATTCTTTTTGAATAAACGCTTTAAACACATAAAAGAGGCTGCTAAACAAGAGCACTCAGTATTAGACCGTTCTATTTATGGAGATGCCATCTTCGCTAAGATGCTTCATTATAGTGGAGAAATGGAAGATGAAGAGTATGAAATTTACGAAGAATTATTAGAAAATATGTTGCAACATGTTCAACCACCTAAACTCATGGTCTATTTAGAAGTTTCAGTAGATGAAGCAATGCGCCGTATTCAAAAGAGAGGTTTTGAATACGAACAAATCGTCGAAAGAGATTATTGGCAACGCTTGAATGATGAATACCGTGAATTCTTTAATAATTACTCAATTTCTCCAATTTTAAAAGTCAATGTTGATCATTTAGACTTTGAAAAGAATCCTGAAGATCTTGAGTATATCTTGCAGTTAGTGAAAGAAAAACTTGATGAAATCGAAGCGTAATTATCGTTTTTTTGACACCGCTCGTACCATCAAACAGAAAGATCCAGCAGCTAAATCGCTTTTAGAAGTTATCTTGTTGTACCAAGGGCTTCATGCCTTATTTTTCTATCGCATCGCCCACTTCTTTTATAACTTGAAATTCTACTTTATAGCTCGCTTAATCTCTCAAACAGCTCGTTTTTTAACCTTGATTGAGATTCACCCCGGTGCCCAAATTGGACGACGCCTGTTCATAGATCATGGCAATGGTGTCGGTATTGGAGAAACCGCACGCATCGGTGATGATTGTTTAATTTATCACGGGGTCACTTTAGGGGGAACAGCCTCAGAAGGCTGTCGTCATCCGCACTTAGGAAACAATGTTTTAGTTGGAGCACACGCTCAATTAATTGGACCAATTATCATTGGTGATAATGTTAAAATTGGAACTCAAGCAGTTGTTATGGCCGATGTGCCAGCCAACACAACAATTGTTGGTCAGCATATCAAAGGTCCACAAAGCGCTTGTCTTTAATAAGATTCACTCTTATGGAGGCTTACAGTGAAAAAGAAAAGGTTGTCCATCGCTCAAGAAATTGCCCTTAGTTTTGCGCTTGTAATTTTTACAGGCTCATTACTTCTAACCCTACCAATTTCACAAGCTGCGACATCAAACGCCACGTATTTTGACAATTTATTTTCATCCGTTTCAATGGTCTGTGTAACAGGACTCTTTATTGAACCGGTCTATCTGTCATACAGTACTTTTGGACAAGTCATCTGTATTGTTTTAATGCAAATCGGTGGATTAGGTCTAATGACTTTGATTGCTTCACTCTTTATTGGTATTGGAAAAAATATCCGTTTTTCTGATAAACAAGCTATTAAAGAAGCATTAAACAAATCAGATATGAAAGAATTAAAACCGTTCTTACTCAATATTGTTAAATATACAATGATTATTGAATTTGTTGGTTTTTTGTTATTAACCACTGTCTTTGTACCGGAATTCGGATTCACAAGAGGTGTCTTTAATTCAGTCTTTGTTGCTGTATCAGCCTTTTGTAATGCCGGTTTTGATAACTTTGGAGCCATTTCATTGCAATCGTATGTCCACAATCCTGTTGTAAACTTCACAGTTGCTTCCTTAATTATCTTAGGTGGAATCGGTTTTGCGGTCTGGTTTGATGTAACAAACAACACGAAATCACTCATCAAAGGGAAACACTTTTCGCTAAAAAAGTTATTCAATAAGTTGAGACCACACACAAAATTTGCTTTAACAGTAACAGCAATCGTTATTAGTAGTGGTACGTTGATTGGTTTAATTTTGGAATACGGAAACATTAATAGTATTGGTAATTTCTCTTTTTTGGATAAAGTCATGACAAGCTTTTTTCAAACCGTTACAATGCGTACCGCTGGATTTGCAACAGTTGATTACACAACCATGAGACCGATATCCAATTATATTTATGTTTTCACGATGTTAGTTGGAGGATCACCCGGAGGAGCAGCAGGAGGGGTCAAAACCACCACTTTTGCGTTAGTCGTTCTATTAATTTACTCTCAATATAAGAGTAAAGAAAATATCAATGTCTTTAATCACACGGTCTCTAATGGTACAATGAAGAATGCATTAGTAATCATGATGACTTTTTTGTTGGTTCTCTTTGGTGCAACCGGTTTGCTGATGGTTTTTGAACCAAATATTACTTTATTACCACTTCTGTTTGAAGCAGTATCAGCACTCTGTACCGTAGGGGTGTCAATGAATCTGACACCAACGTTAAGTCAAGCATCGCATGTTGTTATCATGCTGTTAATGTTTATGGGACGAATTGGACCAATGACGATGTTATTGTCCTTTAGAAAACCACAGAAAGATAAAGAAATTACGTATACCGACGCAAATATTTTAATCGGGTAGAGGTGAAAGATGAAAGTAAAAACAATTGGGGTATTAGGTCTAGGGATATTTGGATCCACCATCTGTAAAACCTTGTCTGAATTTGATTGTGATGTTATCGCAATTGATATAGACATCAAAAACGTGCAACGAGTCGAACCGTATGTAACCCAAGGAGCACAAGCAGACATTAGTGATCTGGAACAGTTAAGAAGTCTAGGTATAGAAAATTGTGATATTGTGATTATTGCGACTGGCTCAAATTTAGAAGCTAGCACATTGGCTATTTTACATACCTTAGAGCTAGGTGTACCTACGATTATTGCGAAGGCAAAAAATAAAACTTATGCTCATATTTTTGAAAAGTTGGGAGCAACCAAAACAATTCGTCCAGAAAAAGAAATGGGAGAACGAGTTGCTAGAGAACTCATGAGAAATAACGTGATTGATGTGATTGATTTGGATGAAGAGTATTCTGTTGTCGAGTTCTATACTCCAAAAGCATGGGAGAATTATACCGTTCAACAATTAAATGTTCGGGCTAAATATGGAATTAACATTATTGGAATTCGAAAAGATTTACAATCAAAAATGAATGTGAGTTTTGGACCAGATTATGTATTTTCTAAAAACGAAATCTTAGTTGCTATAGCAGAGAGCACAGAGTTTGAAAAACTGGATTTTGAAAACAAACTATAGAAAGGAGCTTTTATGAATCGTAGCGATAAACGTTTTATCTTTATTTCGATCGTCATCACGGTTCTTTTCTACATTTTTAGTGAAACGTTATTTTCAATGTTTACCAGTGATCATAAAGAGGCAGTAGTTTATTACCAAGATAGAGAAATAGCACGTTATGATATGTCAATTAATCAAGAGCATACGGTACAAGGAACTTTAGGGGATGTTGTCATTGAAGTCAAAGATAATCAGGTCCGTATCAAAACAGAAACCAGTCCACTTCATGTTTGTTCAATTCAAGGGTGGCAAGAAAAAACCAATGTGACATTGATTTGTTTACCAAATAATTTATATGTCCGAATTGAAAATGCTCGAGATATTGATAATTCAGATGCGGATACAACGATCCAATGAACATTAAAAGTACAACTTCAAGGATGACTTTGATCACAATGCTTTTAGCCATGTCAGTGATCTTGCATTACTTTGATCCCGCTATCCCCGGCGCACCAGGAGCAAAGTTTGGTTTAGCCAACATCATCGGATTAATTACATTGTACCTCTTTGGATCAAAAGATATGGTGAAACTCAATGCCATGCGCGTTTTATTATCGTCTTTATTAAGAGGAATTCTACTGGGTATCGGATTTTGGATGAGTGTATTTGGTGTTTTATTCTCAACCTTAGCGGTATTATTATTTAAAAAGACAACTAAAATGAGTCCGATTGGAATAAGTGTAGCGAGTGCTTTATTCCACAATATAGGACAAGTTTTCGCGTTAATCTATATTAATAAATCGATTGGTATGATTTACTGGTTACCAATTATGCTTTTTAGTGCAATTCCAACAGGTTTGTTAACAGGATACGTATCACTCTTAGTACTGAAGAGATTTCGCTGTAGTCCTAAACTGTTGAATTTAGATTAGAGGATTTATGAAAAAAATTAAACGAATTATCCAATATATGAAAAACAGTCAATACCAATTGCTTATTATGGTCTTGATGAATTTTTTATTTGTAGTTACCGTTTTGTTATCACCCTTAGTGGTACAATTTGTAATCGACAATGTCATTAAAAATGAACCTTCCACTTATTTCTTTATAACCAACGAAGTCACTGTTTTTTTCAGAAACAATATTTGGTTAATTGCTATCTTGATAGTTGGAATCAATCTAGTTGGTGTCGTGGTCCAGTTTCTTCGCGGTAAGGCCAATGCCGATACATCAGAAACAATGGCAGAAAACATGCGAAACGATCTTTACAATCACATTCAGTATTTACCTTACAGTTATCATGGACAAAGTAGTACAGGTGATTTGATTCAACGCTGTACCAGTGATGTTGACACTATTCGCCGTTTTATTTCTATCCAGATTTCTGAGTTTGTCTATGCGTTATTAACGATCATAATAGCAGCGACAATCATGATCAATATTCATCCAACCTTAACAATGCTATCGCTGATTACCATGCCCTTTCTCATTGCGTATGGTTATTTCTTTTTTAAACGAATGCAAAAAGCTTTTCGTGAAAGTGATGAATCAGAAGCGAAATTTACAACGATTCTTCAAGAAAATATTGAAGGAACCCGTGTTGTCAAAGCGTTTAATAAAGAAGCTTACGAAGTTCAAAGGTTTGAGAAACAAAACCGTGATTACCAACAAAAAACAACCCATATGATTACTTTGTTAGCCCAATATTGGGGAATTAGTGACATGATTGTATTACTCCAAGGATTTATTACCGTGCTTTTTGGGATTCTCTATACGTCAAGTGGAGAACTCTCGGTCGGAGAATTCATTGTCTTTTCAGCATATATCTCCATGATTTTGTATCCTATTCGAAATATGGGACGTATTTTATCAGATTTTGGAAAAGTCTCTGTTAGCATGGATCGTCTTTTAGAAATACTTGATGAAAAGACAGAGGACATTGAAACCGGATTAACTCCTGATATCAAAGGAAATATCGTGTTTGATAACGTCAGCTTTAAGTATGATGATGGAAACAACAATGTCTTAATGGATCTGAGTTTTGAGATTAAACAGGGCCAAACAGTAGCGATTATGGGCCCGACAGGCTCAGGGAAATCATCGCTGATCCATTTGTTGACTCGTCTGTATGATTACCAAGGTCATCTCTTATTGGATGGTGTTGAACTTAAAGATATTTCGAGAAAACATTTAAGAAAAAATATCGGACTTGTTTTACAAGAGCCATTTCTGTTTTCAAAATCTATTTATGAAAACATTAAACTTGCTCACCCACATGCAACAATTGATGATGTTAAACAAGCTGCAACTATTGCTAATATCGATGACGTTATTGAAAGTTTTGATTTAGGGTATGATACCATGGTCGGAGAAAAAGGGGTGACTTTGTCTGGGGGTCAAAAACAACGTGTAGCAATTGCGCGGGTGATTATTAATCAAAATCCGATTCTGATTTTTGATGATTCCTTATCAGCGGTCGATGCTCAAACCGATGCCAATATTCGTAAGAAATTAGAAAGCCTAAGTCATCAAACAACGACTATTTTAATAACGCATCGAGTGAATTCTGCTCAAAATGCAGATAAAATTCTTATTTTGGAAAATGGAAAAATTTCACAAGAAGGAACTCATCAAGAATTAATTCAACAAGCAGGTCTTTACCAAGAGATTGCTAAAATCCAACAACAAGATGAAGTACAGGAGGTTAAGGATGTCTTTACCGAGCACTAATCAAGAAGAAGTCTTTCAGGCTGAACATTTGGATTTAAACCTTTGGAAACAGATGTTTAAATTAATCTGGGTACACAAAAAGAAGTTGCTGACCGCCTTTGTTTTCAGTATCTTTGGAGCGGTGGGGGATATTAGTTTTCCATTATTGAATCGGTATGCTATTGATACCTTTATTGGTAAAAAGGACTTAACTAACCTTGTCGGATTTAGTATTCTGTATGTGTTTATGGTTATTTTCTTTGCGTTTATGATCTACCTGTTTATCCATATTTGTGGTCAGATCGAAATGGACTTGGCCTATGATTTACGACGCAGAATGATGAATAAATTACAAACGCTCGATTTTAGTTACTACGATGTGACTTCTTCGGGCTGGATCTTATCTCGCGCCACCTCCGACATTGCTCGAATCTCTGAGATTTTCTCATGGGCACTAGTCGACACTTTGTGGGGAGTGGTCATGCTTGTTAGTATCTTCATCATTTTAACGATCATTAATTTTCAAATGTTACTTTGGATTTTAATAATTGTTCCCATTTTAATAGCGGTGACTCGTTTCTTCCAAAAAAGAATCTTAAAGAATTGGCGCGATGTTCGGTTTCAAAACTCTCAGATTACTGCAGGTTTTTCAGAAGGCATCTTAGGCGCAAAAACAACCAAAACAATGTCTTTGGAAGAGTTACATTATTCTCAATTTACGAATCTGACCAATCTAATGGGTAAGAAATCAAAGAGAGCATCTTATCTTTCTGCTTTCTATGGACCTTTTATTTCACTGATAGCCAGTATTTCCTTAGGATTAATTTTGGCCGATGGAGGTCACCAAGTTTTACAAGGTGCCATGAGTATTGGAACGATGATGCTGTTTGTCAATTATGCTCAACAGTTTTTTCAACCGATGCGTCAAATTGCTGGATTAATTTCTGAATTACAAATGGCGCAAGCGTCATCTGAACGAGTCCTTTCACTCTTAAACCGAGAAGAAAAAGTAGTTGATTCGAGTGAAGTCGTTGAAAAGTATGGAACAATTCTGGAGCCAAAGCCTGAAAATTATGAACCTTTGTATGGAGATATCGAATTTAGAAATGTCGGTTTCTATTACAATCCCAACGAAATAATCTTAGATAACTTTAATCTAACTGTTCGTAAAGGCCAAAGTGTTGCTTTAGTTGGTGAAACCGGCAGTGGTAAAAGTACATTGGCTAACTTAATTTGTCGTTTTTATGAGCCGACATCAGGACAGATTTTGATTGATGGTAAAGATTACAAAGAACGTTCATTAGGATGGTTACACTCGAATTTAGGTTATGTCTTACAATCTCCTCATCTTTTTTCCGGAACGATTGCTGAAAATATCCGTTTTGGTAAACTCGATGCGAGTATGGATGAAGTGATTGCTGTAGCTAAGTTAGTTCATGCTCATGAGTTTATTATGAATCAAGACAACGGTTATGAAAGTGAAGTTGGAGAAGGGGGTTCGAAATTATCGACTGGTCAAAAACAACTGATTTCTTTTGCGAGAGCTTTAATTAATAATCCAGCGTTGATCGTCTTAGATGAAGCAACCGCTTCTATTGATACTCAAACGGAACAGTACATCCAAGATGCGATTGATATTTTACTTCAAGATCGAACTTCTATCGTTGTAGCTCATCGTTTATCAACGATTGTTAAAAGTGATATTATTTGTGTGATTGATAAAGGGGTTATTATTGAACAAGGAACTCATCAAGAATTGTTGGATTTAAAAGGACAGTATTACAATTTATACACGAATCAATTTAATCAAGAAAAAGAAAACCACTTGTTAAAAAAGAGTATGGTATAATATTCTGAGCGAGGTATTTATGAAGAAAAAAGCAATCGGATTATTAATTGTCGTAGCACTTGTTCTTGTTGATTTATTGACCAAACAAGTGATTACTACCAATATTAGACATCTAGAACAAGTGACGGTCATTGATAACTTCTTTTGGTTAACCAATGTTAGAAACACAGGTGCTGCTTGGTCGTTATTTGATGGGCAACTACCACTCTTAACCCTTATTAGTTTTGTGGCAGCAGTTTTACTGACACGGTATTATTTAAAACATAAACAGATGAACCATTTTGAAAATATCTGCATGATTTTAATCATTGCTGGGACGATTGGTAATCTTTATGACCGATTCTTCTTAGGCTATGTCCGAGACTTTTTATCGTTTAACATAGTTGGTTACATGTTTCCAGTCTTCAATATTGCTGACTCTTGTTTAGTTATTGGGGTGATTGGTCTGTTACTATATACACTCATGGAGGAAAAAAACAATGTTGAAAATTGAGATTGAATTTAGTGAAGCGGCTCAACGATTAGATGTTTTTTGTACATCTGTGAGTGAACACTCACGAACAAAAATAGCACAAATGATTAAAGAAGGGTTGATTCTTGTCAACGATGCGATCTCAAAGCCTTCGTATAAATTGGAAGTGGATGATGTGGTGTCAATTGACAAGTTTTTACCAAAACCACTTCAATTAGAACCCGTTGAGATGGATTTGGATATTCTATATGAAGATGATGATGTTCTTGTTATCAATAAACCCAAAGGATTAGTGGTTCATCCAGGAGCAGGGACCAAAGAAGCGACACTGGTGTCAGGACTTTTAGCTCATACAAAACAGTTGTCTAATGACGACATTCGTCCTGGTATTGTTCATCGATTAGATAAAGATACGAGTGGTTTACTAGTTGTTGCAAAAAATGATGTTGCCCATGCTTTTTTGGCAGATCAGTTAAAAGATAAAACGATGCATCGTGAATACTTGGCAATTGTTACTGGTAATTTTCCTCATATTAAAGCGAAAGTTGATGCTCCTATAGGAAGAGACCAGAGAAATCGTCAACAAATGGCTGTGACTGAGAAGAACTCAAAACCAGCAATTACCTATCTCAATAGACTTGAGACTATTGGTCATTGTACCTTGTTGTCGTGTCAATTAGAAACAGGAAGAACTCATCAGATCAGAGTCCATTGTCAATATATTGGTTATCCAGTTTTAGGGGACCCTCTTTATGGATTAAAGAAACAGTCTGATCCTTATGGTCAGTATTTACATGCGTATAAGTTATCATTTGAACATCCGAAAACAAAGGAGTTAATGACTTTTGAATGTGAACCACCTCAAATCTTCAAAGATAAAATAGAGAGCTTAAAAAGAGGGGAGAGTTAATGGAACAAAAGGATAAAATAATCATGCTTCGGATTGCGGAAGCATTACTCAGTCACTATAAATATAGTATCAACTACATTAATCAAGAAAATACGGAGATGTTGCTGAGCAATTTTAATAACGATACCTACCCATTGATTCGCTTATCAATATCGGATCAACAACCATCCCTACATGTTTTAGAAGTTAGTCAAAAATCTCTAATGGCACAAAAAACAATTCTGAGAGAAGAAAAGTTACAACGATTAGACATTATTGTCAATGATACGAATCTTGTCTCAACAACGTATCGTTTTTATATTAATGAAAGAAATAAAAATGATGCTCTTTTACTGGCTGCCTTTCCAAAATTAGAAAATATTAACTATGAAGTAAAGGATGTCATGAGTGAATACTATGATATTGCTAGAAAGATAAGTAAAACCAGTGCTACTGTTAAAAGAAATGTTACGGTATTTAACCATATGAAAGGGACATGGACATTCATTGGTGTTAGCGTCGTGATGTTTTTAGTGTCCTTGTATGTTATGACTCTATCAACGTATCCAACGACCTATATGATTTTTCTAGGTGGAATTTATGTTCCCTTTATCCAAGGGGCGTTTGAGGTTTGGAGATTTTTGACAGCAGGTTTTATTCATGTTTCATTTACCCATTTGTTATTCAATGTATTAGCGATGTTTAACTTAGGTCAGATTCTTGAAAAAGTGTATGGAACCAAACACTTTGTGGTGACAGTACTGATATCAGTTATTACTGGAAATCTGTTTGTGTATATTGCAGAAAACGATGCTGCCGTGTCAGTTGGGCTATCAACCGGTCTTTATGGGTTAATGGGGCTAATCATTGTATATTTGATTGAGACTCAATTAATCAAAGTTCCTGCCTTTCGAACCCAAATTCTGCTTATCTTTGGAATTAATTTCATGATTAATTTTATGCCCAATGTCTCTTGGCTTGGCCATCTCGGAGGCTTTGTTGCAGGGGTGATGTGTGGCTTGATATTCTCTAAAAAGCCAAGTTGGAATACCATTAAGAACAATGCGATTATATCAATTGCGATGTTTGCGGTAATGTTGGGTTATCTTGGTGTGACTCGCCAGAAAACAAAGAACTTCTATATCTTAAGTGATCAGGATAGTATTGAAGTTGCTCGTAAATTAAGATTAGATGGCTACGCAGAGTATTTAGAACAAAAAATGACAGAGTTTTATTTAGGAGAGCTACAATGATATTAACCTGGGATCAATACTTTATGGGCATTGCTCATCTATCAAGACTTCGTTCCAAAGATCCGAGTACCCAAGTAGGTGCTTGCATTGTTAACCCCAACAAACGGATTGTTGGAATTGGTTACAATGGTTTGCCGAAAGGGTGTGAAGATGATTTCTTTCCATGGGAAAGAGAAGGAGAGTTTCTTGATACGAAATATCCTTATGTTGTTCATGCTGAACTCAATGCAATTTTAAATTCAACCGTGAAACTAGAAGGTTGTTCAATTTATGTCTCTTTGTTTCCGTGCAATGAATGCGCAAAAGCAATTATTCAAAGTGGTATTTCAGAAGTTGTCTATGAAGATGACAAATATGCATGTACCGACAATGTAAAAGCAAGTAAGAAAATGTTACTTGCTGCAGGGGTTCAGCTACGTCAATTAGAACAAAAAATTAATATTGAAGTGACTATTGGTTAAATATTCGTTGTGTATTCTTAAAGTGTAATTTCGCAATTTCCTTAAAATCAACATCGGGGCTCTTCTTTAGAAGAGCTTTTGCTTGTGTGTCAACGGTTGCTCCGGATCCTTTGGGTAGCTTAAACCCAACATGTTCTGAAAGTTGGTCTAGAGCTTGTAGAAAGGTATAACGAGCAATAATTGAGGCACAGGCAACCGCTGGATATTTGTTTTCTGCTTTGGTTGCAAAGGTTAGGTGAGTAATCGCGTAATCATTTGATAAAACTTGATAGTATCGTTTCGGATCCATAAATTGATCCACCACACATAATTGTGGAAGATACCCTGCTTTTCGTTTTAAATGATCGTAAGCTTTTTGATGGAGGTTTGCTTTAATGGCATTTAGATTCATTGTTTTATGGACTCGGTTATAGGTCACATTATCCAAAACAAGGACGCTATAGGTCAGTTGTTGCATTAGTTTTGGAGCAATTTTGATGATTTGATCGTCGTTTAATCCTTTGGAATCCATAATAGTTAAGTCTTTTAAGAGACTAATATCTTTCTGACTAACAAGAGCAGCACAGACGACAACACGACCAAAGTAGTCACCGGTCCCTACTTCATCGGACCCAGCACTTTCAATGAACTCCGATTCAAATTGTTTTGCATAAGCGATGGCTTGTTCCCCTTGAAAAACCACTTTCAAGGAGTGGTAAGCTGTTATAGATCCAGGGTTGAGTTTATATCGATAGTAGCCATAAGCAACAGAGGTAGCTTCATAAATAGAGAGTTGATGACTTAAGGTTTCGATTTGTTCTTTGGTTAAAGTTAATGTTTTTGTCTTCATACTCTAAGTCTACCATAAGAATTGAATTAGAGGGTAAAAAAAGGTATGATTAAGAAGATAACAAAGGAGTTCAGAATGATTACTTTAAAAACAGATTGGGCACTATATGTAAATATTTTTGTAGGGATTCTTTTAATTGCATCGATTGTTGAAGCCTATCGAAAAGGATTATTAAGGACATTAATCAATTTGGTTCGCCACATACTATCTTTGGTTGTTGCCTTATTGTTTGCGAGACCTCTTGCAAATGTTTTTCCTTTGATCAACTTTAAGACAAGTGGAATAGTTGAAGTAATTAGTGATGCCTTAGCTGTTGAAGCGAGTGTGCTGATTTGGTTTATTATTATTTTCTTTGGTGTTCTTCTTGTGACTCTCATTTTTGATCGCTTGTTTGAGTTTCTTGAGGAAATTCCAATTATTGGATGGATCAATAAAGTGGTGGGATCAGTTGTTGGACTAGTGATTGGTTGGATTAAACTAATTGTTATCTGTATGTTATTAGTCACCCCTTTGTTTAAAAATGGTCAAGAATTAATTGATGCTTCTTACTTAAGTGCAGTTCAAAATACAGGAGAGTTTATTGAGCCGCTTAAGAATAATGAACTCTATCGAAAATTATCAAACAATGAAGCAATCGATAAAGAAGAAACAGAAACTCTAGAAGATATTTTGACTCGATACAATTTAAATGAAGAACAATTAACAGAGTTTTTAGAAGGGTTAACCCGATGAATATTGATTCCTTAGAAATAGATAAAATAATTGACACCATGAAGGCGTATGTCAAAACATCAATGGGGGAAAATGAGTTGTCTCAGATTTCCCTTTTTAATAGTAAGTTAGCTTTGAAGCGTGAATTGAATCGAGTGAGTGAGGCATTAAAACTGGTTGTTAAATATTCTAGTCCATCTTTTTATGGATTGAGCGATGTGACAGCCTTTTGTGAACTTGCTATCAAACAAGGTGTCTTATCAATTGAAGAACTAGTGAAGATTGCGAGACATTTGCATGGGCTTAGAAGCTTGAAAATGACGTATCAAAAATCGGATGTGACGATGGAGTATCTTTTGGACTTGTTTGATGCACTCCCTGTGTATTCAGACTTAGCACAAAAGATAGATACTTGTTTTTCAAGTGACTATGAGGTGTATGATACTGCAAGTGAGAATTTGTTTAAGATTAGAAAACAACTTCAATCCTTAGAAGCAAGAATTGGATCCGCAATTTCGACGTTTATTCAAAAGAATAGTAGTTATTTAAGTGAATCGTTTTCGACGATTCGTCAAGACCGAACCGTCTTACCTGTTTTAACCAGTGAGAAGAATCGGTTTAAAGGAATTATCCATGATCAGAGTGCATCGGGTCAAACGACTTATGTTGAGCCCCAGTTTTTAATTGAGTTGAACAATGAACGGCAAAGTCTATTAATCGATGAGCATCAAGAAATTGTTAAGATCTGTCGTCAATTGTCTTTTAAAATTAAAGACATTGGCAATGAGATTATTGCTTCAATTCAAAGTGTAGCATTTTTGGATGCATTGTTTTCCAAAGCCAATTGGGCAAAAGATAGAAATGGTGTCGTTGCGAGTTTGTCAGAGGATGAGTTGCTACTAAAACAGGCGCGCCATCCGTTATTGGATCTGGAAACAGTGGTAGCCAATACCTATCGAATTGTACCTCCTCACAGAATGATTTTAATTACTGGCCCAAATACTGGTGGAAAAACCGTGGGACTTAAGACAGTGGGGACTTCTGTGTATTTAACATTAGCTGGCTGTCCTGTTTTGTGTGATGAAGCCATTGTGCCTATTTTTGATCAATTGTTTGTAGACATTGGTGATCAACAATCGTTGCAACAGAGTTTATCGACCTTTTCAGGGCATTTAACCAACTTAAAAGAAGTCCTTGATAAGGCAACACCGCGATCACTGGTTCTTCTTGATGAATTAGGCTCTGGTACAGATCCAATTGAGGGAGAATCATTAGCTCAGTCGATTTTAGAGTATTTGACAGAGTGTGGTTGTATGGGAGTGGTAACGACCCATTTTAATCGATTAAAAGTATTTGCGAAGAAACATGATTCAATATTGAGCAGTTCTGTTCAATTTGATTTGGATGATTTGCGTCCAACCTATCGATATATTGAAGGGTTGGCGGGACAATCGTATGCCTTAGACATTGCGCGTAAATTACAGGTTAAAGAGAGTGTCGTAGAAAGAGCGTTATCGATAAAACATGAAACGCTTTCTGAACAAGAATTGTTGGTTGAAAAATTAGAGAAGGAGATTGCGCAGACGCAATATCTGAATGAAACTCTTAGAATCAAAGAGTTGGAGTTTGAGAAGAAACAAAAAGAAATTTCGAGTTTAAAGAATGAAATAGATTCGAGTAAAGAGAGAATTATTAAAGAGTTTGAGAACAAACAAAACTTAGAAATGAAGAAAATTGTTTCGAAAGCTAAAACCATTTTGGCACAGATGCGTCAACAAGAGAAACTTCATGAAAATATTGAGAGTGTTAAGTCTTTAGAAGAACTAGTTTCAGAGAAGATTGAAGACGATGACATTGTAGAAGAGCGTGAGTTGGTGATTGGGGATACGGTGCGGGTACTTAAGACTCAGCAAGTGGGTACAATTGTTGCTTTAGGGAAGAAAGAAGCGACTTTAGATGTGCGTGGTTTGAGGATGATTGTTAAGATTAATCAGTTGGTTCTGCATCAGGCTGAAAAAGTAAGGAAAGAACAACGAAAACAATCGGTTTCTTCAATTTCTTTACAGACATCGACACCGTTTCAGTTGGAAGTCAATTTGATTGGACTTCGGGTTGAGGAAGCGATGATTGAGTTGTCTAGTTATTTGGATATGGCTGTGGTTAATAAAATGAAAGAAGGGCGCGTGATTCATGGACATGGAACTGGGGCTCTTCGACAAGCAACCCATGATTTATTAAAGAGAAACTCTCATGTCAAAAGTTTTCGTTTGGGTGGTGAAAATGAAGGTGGTGTTGGAGCCACAGTAGTGGAGTTTAAGTAATGAATGATTTGATTGGTTTAAAACTAAAACATTTACCGCTAGAGCCTGGTTGCTATTTGATGAAGAATGAGGCTGGGAAAATTATTTATGTTGGTAAAGCGAAAAAGTTAAAAAATCGTGTAACTTCTTATTTTGTTGGTGCTCATGACTACAAGACGACTAAATTAGTCAGTCAGATTGCTGATTTTGATTACATTGTGACCCATAGTGAGAAAGAAGCGTTAATCCTTGAGATTAATTTAATCAAACAGCATCGACCTCGATACAATATTCTGTTTATGGATGATAAGAGCTACCCTTATATAAAATTGAGTAGTGAGGACTATCCGTTTTTGAGGGTTGTGCGTGAAAAGAAGCATGATCCAAAGGCAATGTATTTTGGTCCTTATCCTGATGCAAGTGCAGCTTGGAATGCGACACGATTATTGAATGAGATTTTCCCATTGAGAAAGTGTCATCCGCTTCGCAAACAAAAGTGTTTGTATTATCATTTGGGTCAATGTTTGGCCCCTTGTGAGGAAGTGATTGATAAAGAAGTTTCTTTGTCGTTGAAGAACAAAGTGGTTCAGGTGTTGCGTGGCAATCACAAAGAAATTGTTGATGATTTGACTCAACAAATGTTAAAAGCAAGCGATGCTCTTGAGTTTGAGAAAGCGATGGCGTTGAAACATCAGATTGATGGATTAGAATATATTACAAGTAAACAGCATGTTCAAACCAAGGATAAATCATCAATGGATGTATTTAACTATGCAATTGTGAATGGTTATGTTTGTTTTTATGGACTCTTTTTTAGAAATGGCCAGATGTTAAGAAAGAATATGTTTATTGAACCGATTGAAGTGGATATTCAGGATGCGTTGGTGAGTTATTTGGTTCAGTATTATGAAAAGAATCCAAAACCAAAAGAGTTAATTGTATCGGATAATTTGGATAGTGAGCTGTTAAGTGAGGTGCTTGGTATTCAGGTAACAACGGGCCAGCGAGGTAGAAAACGACAACTGTTACAGATGGCACAACATAATGCCAAGCATCAATTAGAAGTGAAGTTTGAATCGATCAAAGAGAAGGATGATGTGATTGAGGTGGCTTATCAAGAACTCTCTTCACTGTTGTATCATCCGGGACTAAATCGGATTGATATCATGGATGTTTCTCATACAGCTGGATCCAATCCGGTAGGAGCGACGGTTGTTTTTGAGCGTGGGGTTCCTGTCAAATCGCTGTATCGCAAATATAAGCTGCACCAAGCTAATGATGATTTAAAGAGTATGCAAGAGATGACGTATCGTCGTTATTTGCGATCATTGAAGCAGGATGAGGTCTTAGCGGATTTATTAATTGTTGATGGTGGTGAAAACCAAGTGAAGGCTGTTAAAGAAGTGTTAAGTAGTCTTGAGATTGACTTAAAGGTAGTTGGACTGAAGAAAGATGAGTATCATGCGACTAAATCGTTAGTGACTGAAGAGTTAGAAGAAATTGAGTTAGATAAGCGCAGTCCTTTATATTTACATTTAGCGTCAATGCAAGATGAAATCCACCGCTTTGCGATTAGTTTTCATAAGCAATTGCGTTCTAAACAGATGACTCGATCCTTGTTAGATGATATTAAGGGAATTGGTCCGAAACGTAAACAAATGTTATTGAAGCATTTTGGTTCGTTAAAGAGGATTAAAGAAGCGCCTTTAGAAGAATTAGTGAATGTATTGGGTGAGAAAACTGGAAATCTTGTGTATAATCAACTTAAAGAAATGAAAGAAGGAGAACAGCGATGACAACCTCGATTGGAATTATAGATTCAGGATTAGGTGGATTTACGATTTATCAAGCTTTAAAAACACGTTTTCCACAGGCATCGTTTGTGTTTGTTGCTGATCAAAAAAAATCTCCTTATGGAGATAAAACAAAAGAAGAATTGTTAGTTATTGGTCGAAGACTACTCGATTTTTTCTTAGAGAAAAACATTACGGAAGTGCTGTTTGCGTGTAATACTTTGTCATCAATGGTGCTAGAACTGTTGCGTCAAGAGTATCCGATGATGACTTTGCATGGTGTGATTGAGTTAACTGTGTCAAAGGTTTCTTCGAAAGCGAAGAAAGTATTGGTGTTGGGGACTCAGGCGACGATTAGTCAGCATGTTTATTCGAAATTGATTACTGAAAAGAATAAGAATGCGTGGGTTGAAGAGATTGCGACTCCAAAGCTTGTTCCTTTAATTGAGGGAATGGCAGATGATATCGATGTGGATGAAGTACTTGAAGGGTATTTGCGTAAGAAGTCAGGGGTTGATACGATGGTTCTTGGGTGCACCCACTATCCACTTCTTGAACGAAATATTAAGACGTTTACGGATGCTAGAATAGTCAATTCAATTGATGGGTCGATTGAACTCATCGAATCACTTGAATCGATTCCAACTGGAAAGTGTCGAGTCTTTACGACGTTGAATCAGGAGCGTTTTCAGGAACAAATTCGTAAGATTTTCGATGTGAATGAAGAGGTAGAGCTAATTGATTTAGAGGAGAGTGTATGAAGTTTGTTGTAGTGAGTGATAATCATGGGTTGGTGGATTTGCTGAATTCGATTCGAATAAAACATCAAGATGCGGATGCTTTTATTCATTGTGGGGATTCTGAAATGACTGAGTATCAGTTGTCTGGATGGGCGAGTGTAGAAGGAAATAATGATTATTATGCGGATTTGCCGTTGAGTCGTATTTTGAATATTAATGGTTTTAAGGTTTTCGTGACCCACTCTCACAAATTTTCTTATTTTAATCGTAACGAACGAATGGTTGAAAAAGCTTTAAAAGAGGGGTGTCAACTCATTTGTTTTGGTCATACTCATGTCTTTTTTGATGAGGTGGTTGATGGTGTTCGACTTTTAAATCCAGGATCACTGCGTTATAATCGTGATGGTTCTAAACCGTGTTATGCGGTGGTGTCTGTGGATGATGATAATTACAGCAACATATCGATTGAAAGAATTGTTGTGTAGTTGTTAAGGTTTTTCAGATACAGATGAACCAGTCAGGTGAAACTAGAAAAACTAAATAAAAGCTATTTATAATGAAGATAACAACTCCAGGGATTATTATGTTTGTTGTATTTATTTTGCTTATTAGCAGATATGTTTCTTCAAGAAAAATCATCGAATAAGTTCATTAATATTGAAAGACACTACTCGGATCACAGAAAAGAAACTCTGTCATGGCCTGGTACGAAAGTCCTTTGGCTAAACCGCTCATAATCAGTTTTCGTTGATCGAGATTAAAATGTTTCCCGTTGTATTTCATAAGCTATCCTCCTGCTTCTTATCACAAGGGAGCAACTTCATTTAAAACCAAAGAAGCAACCAATAGAGAACTCTCTTCAAACTAAATTCTGTTTGATGATAGAAAACAGAAGTTATTTTAAAAATTGGGTTAATTCTTGTTTTGGCTTGCATACAATGTCTGTTTCTGCTAATATTATAAAGCACATGTCCTTTTATCTCAGTTGGATAGAGCACGAGCCTTCTAAGCCCGGGGTCGGGAGTTCGAGCCTCTCAAAGGACGCCATTGTTATATCTCGAACTGTAATGTTCTAAAATAGCTTTTTGGAGACGTATCTCCAAAACCACTAAAGTGGGTATTCTCTTGAATACCCACTTTTTTGTTTGGAAAGGAGTTATGTGTGAAGAAGAACAAGGGCGAAGTAAGAATAAATCTTTATTTAAATTACTATGATGCAGCTGTGCTTGATGCAATATTGAGGCTAATTCAGCATGAAAAGGCGAATTATGGAGAATCGAAAATGCCATTATTTTTTCTAAATTCAAGTAAAGATTTTACAAGAGGGACACTGCTGAAACATTTTATTTTATATTTCTCTAAGTATCCTGAAGCAATTAATCACTTATTTAATGTCGATGATTTTGAAAGTTATTTAAAAAAAGAATATGAAAAAGCTTATTCAAAGAGTTTTAAAGAAGATTCATCGTAACGAAAATCCGAACTCAAAACTCCACAAAAAAAGCAACTTTCAAGTTACTTCTTAATTTACGTATAGTTACTATTGTTTGCTTAATTTGTGCTAGGTAAGAATGTTGGTAGCATTCTAGCCTAGTAAAGCAATTCCCGTCTAAGGAAATTAACACGCTAGGAGTGTACCCTAACACGCCGCTTTATGCACATATATTAACAAAATTACTAAATGTTTTCAAGTCAAAAGGACTAAATAAACTTGTTGGTTGAGTCAAGTAATGGTTTTTATTACCTTCGGCTATTCCTTGACTGAGCTAATAAGGCTCGTTGATTGGTTGATGGGTGGACTGCTCCTCCCTGTCCTTGTAGCAGTCTATCCATGAGCTAATCAGCTCAAATTAAACCTGCTCTTTGACAACTGTAATCACTGTCCATTTGATTTATAGTTTTTTTTTACTTATGTTTAGCTTTAAGCGTTGAATAAACTCCAATTGCAAAATCAACTAGTTGGTCGTCAGTATAGTCAAATTCATAATCTGTTTTCTCGTCACAACCTTTCCAAACTTCCACCTTCTTATCCGCAATGCTTTTTGTCTTCAGATTTACTGTGTAATTAACTTTGTGACCATCTATAGCACCTAAACATGATTCACCTTCACTTATAGTTAAAGATAATGTCATTTTCACGTCTTTAGCAGAATAACTAAAACTACCCTCAACTGGATTCTGTTTAAAAACAACTACTTTTTCAGCTGCCAAATAATACTCTCCATTTTCTAGGGTTTGTGTCATCATTGATTGAATAGTGATATTATCTAATACTGTAGTTTGTGAGATTTCATCAGGAAACAAATTGTCACCAACATTCCCAGTTGTTTCTGTTTCTTTGATAGGTTTCACTGTATTATCTTTTTGGCAACCAACTAAAAATAAGATCAATAAAATAACAATCAAATATTTTCCTGTCTTTCTAACTTGTTTTTTATTTGTGTTTTTCATGTATTTTCTATTATCAATTAAAAATAAATTGATTTTTCCCCTTTCCGTCTTCTTTTACTCTGGTCATAGCATTATGACCTGTATTTCATTTTTTTGGTTATGTGAATTAACTTTGGTTTAAAAAATCTGTCAAAACAAAATACTTGATTTTCAACCAATTACTCAATTACATAGAATTCGCAGATTATTTCAATAAGACCATTTTCTGAGTTTTCGTTTCTGTATGCAAATGCTAATGTGTCTGAACTTATCAGAGGGGGGTGATATTTACCATCCATAAAATTTATACCATTAATCTTTACAGTATTCATTTGTCTAATCACATATCCAGCATCATAACCAAGTACTTCATTTAATGAAAAGAAAGTCAATTGATCATTTACGACTGAAAATTTAGCAACTTCTCCAGGAAATTCAACACTATCAATAATCGTTAAATTCTTATTGAATATATCTAACTTATTAGTAATATTGTTTTTTCTCAACATAAGTTCTCCAATTAATCCATAAACTTCACCTTCTTTTCTTTCGATTAAATGTACTTTATCTTCAATAAAATAAGCGACGTAAAATGCATTGTTTAGTTGAATATCAAGTAATTCCGCATTTTCTGTTTTTTGGTAACTCATTGTGTTAATTGCAACTGAATCACTATCAAATATGTGCTGATCTAACACAACGGTTAATGAGTTTAAATCAATTTTCAACTTTTCGATAGTGGCATTACGATCAGAACCATCTTTGTAAAGAGAGTAAACATAATTATTGTAATGAAATAAATTCATGGGTGATTCCCAAATATTCTTTGAACTTTCCGTATAAACATCAATAGTATGATAACCACCCAATTTAGAAATTCGAAAATTATTTGTTAATTCCTCTTCATCTTCGAGTTGATTAAACC
>JAAYEW010000015.1 GCA_012728555.1 Erysipelothrix sp. | reverse complement strand
TGGGTTCTAAAATATAGTTAATATCAATATTGAAGATATAAACTTGAATTCTATTCGTATGAACTCAGAGAAAAAAATAGTACTAAAAATGATTGATTTACTAGTAATTGATGAGGTTTCTATGGTGAGAGCAGATGTATTAGAAAAAGTATCAAAAATACTTCAGGTTTTAAATGAGAATGAAGATATTTTTGGTGGAAAACAAGTTGTTCTTTTCGGAGATTTGTTTCAATTACCACCTATTGTCAAATCAAGCGAAATGAAATTCCTATATGATATGTTTGGCGGTAGTTACTTTTTTAACTCAAAATCTTATAATAAGGGTAATTTTTATTATATTGAATTGTCCATTAATCACAGACAAAAAAATGATCAGACATTTTTTGAAATCTTAAATAGAATTAGAGATAGCTCAGTAACTGATGAGGATATTAGCATATTGAATAATCGGTTAACTAACAATGATATAAACCTTAGAAGAATCGTTAAACTTTATCCCACAAAAGCAAAAGCAGAAAAAGTTAATATCGAAGAATTGAATAGAATTAAAGCAAAAGAGTACACGTATTTAGCTGAAGTGGTAAAAAACAAATACAAAGATCAAACTTTAAATTTAGAAAATGATTTTATATTTACCGAGCGACTAAAACTTAAGTTAGGATCATTAGTAATGTTTATTAGTAATGATTTTACGAAAAGATGGGCTAATGGAACCCTAGGTATTGTGTCGTTCATAAGTGAAGAAGAAATTAAGGTCACAGTTGATGGCTATGAATGGAATATTCGTCGAGAGTTGTTTAAAAAGATGGAAGCAGTGTACAAGAATGGTAGAATAGAGTATGAACCTATTCTTGTCGTTTCACAATTTCCGATTATTTTAGCGTATGCTCTTACAATTCACAAATCACAAGGTAATACATATCAGCAAATTGTATGTGATGTTACAGATAGTTTTGCGACAGGACAAGTATACGTTGCATTATCACGTTGTAGTAGTTTGGATGGGTTACATCTAATTAAGCCCATAACTCGTGATTCGATTAGAGTTGATTTAGCTGTTAGAAATTTTTGCAGGGAACAAAGAAATTTTATTGAAAATATCGACAAATAGTGTAGAAGTAAGATAGCAAATTAATTGTTTCTCTTAGTTTGAATAAATATACAATTATCAAAAATAGGTATCTTCTAAGTAGTAAAATCAAAAGTTTCCTTTTATAATAGAACAAGTGGGAGCAGTCCCAACTATTGAATGGAGAAAACATGAAAAATAGAATCATCACACTTATTGTGCTGTTAATTGTGCTAACCAGCTGTCAAGATATCCGCATTTGGGTCAGTGGCTTTGAACAAACCTTCAAAGGCTTGGAAATGGTCATGCAAAGCTATGATGAAAACAGTGAAATCATCGATCGAATCGAAGGAAGAAGTATATCCATCCGCCGAGACAAACGCTTTGATAGTGAAAACAGTTCCTCACAAGTCTTACAAATCACAATAGGGGGTAGTGAAGTAACACATGTCGGATCTTCCTTACTCTTATACCAACAAGGCCTAATCAATATCTTTGATGACTATGCTAAAACCATCGATTTAGAAAATCGCGATCGCTCTATTCCATTTATTAATAGGATGGTCATTGATTTTAAAAATAGTTTCACAGGCAAAGAGAAAGTCATCCTCATCCGTTCTCAAAATGGAACGCCACTGGCAACCTTTGCTGGTGATCGTGTATCCTTGTACTCTACCGATGTTCCTCAATCCACTGGTTTATTAATCGATGGGAAGTATTTATTCATTTATCGATGCGATTATACGATTTATGATTTAGCACTTTTGAAATAAGATGAAGCGTTAGTTTGTATCCTCAATCATAAAATATACATATTCATTCAAAAAAAGCCACAATCAACAAGCAAAAAGTAGTCTCTTCGGACTACTTTTTTTGAACAATAAACTTCACAATTTTCTTACCCTCACTCAGTGTTGGAGTCTTCACCAGAAACGCAAAGGATCCCATAATATCTCTAAAAGCATAGGGGACTTCCTTGGCTAAGCGAATCGAAACACCAAAGCGCTGATAAACCTCTTGAATCGAATGTCGATAAACAAAGGGTTCATTTCGTGACACATAAAAGACAGTATATTGATTCGTTGGTTTTGAAAGAAACTGATTCTTTGTCACCAGATTAGCATATTCCCAAAACAAATCAATGTCATTGGCATAGTTCATCGCATCCAAACACCAACCTCCAGGAGGTCTACAATTGATTTCCATTGCATAATATTGTTTGTTGTAATAAATAAACTCAGCATGGAAAAAGCGTTCCCTTAAGTTAAAATGTTTCACCATGCGATTCCCAAGCGTTCGAAGCTTTCTAGGAATTTTTGGATGAACCCTAAAAATAGTCTCTTGATTCATGCTTTGGTACTCAAGGGTTGTCTTGTCATACACCATGTGAGACGTATAAACAAGCTGATTATTTTGATCACACAAACCATCAAAAGTGACAATGGTCCCATTCAAGAATTCTTCCATGATGTAATCAATGAAGCGGCGGTGCCTCAAAAAATGATTCAGTTGCTCTTCATCATTCAAACGATAGGTATCACTAGCACCAACCCCGCTGTCCGGTTTTACCAGTACAGGATAACCCAGCTGTTTCGCTAAACTTCTAGCATCCGCATCATCAACAAAGACTCGACCCTTCGCAACTGGAAGGTTAGCCTCCATAAAAACATCCTTCATTTTTGACTTAAACTTAATAATCTCAATGTCACTTAACTTCAAACCAAAAATATTGAAATCGGTTCGTAATCGCGCATCTTGAGCTAACCAATGCTCATTGTGAGACTCCAAACGATCCATCTTCCCGTGCTTAAAACTCAAATAGGCAACTGCTTTGTACATCTCATCATAATTCGCCATATCTCTCACATAATAATATTCATTCAGAGAATCTTTCAATGTTGGGGACAACAAAGAATAAGGTTCATCACCAATACCAAAGACATTAACCCCTTGTTCACGCAATTTGAGAATAAATGGTTCAAAGTTTGATGGAAAATGTGGTGAAACAAAGATAAAATTCATAACCACCCTCCGGTAACTCTATTCTATACGATATTAACTTGTCATCTCTATATAATCATAGAAATCAAACACTTCATCATTAAACTTGTACTTCAAGACTTTCTTTAAATTCACACTCGATAAGGAGTGAAACAACTGATCTGGAATATCAGGATCAATTGACGACAGCGTCTTCAACACTTGACGAGCTTTCAGACGATCTCCCTGATTGCGTTCAGTTTTTTCACTGTAACGACAAGCACACTTCAAAAAGGATAAGTTATTTGACTTGGAAAAAGAAACAATATCCTTTTCTAAAACCAACGTCATAGGACGAATCAAGCTCATTCCTTCATGGTTTTTACTCGTTAAATAGGGCATCATTGTTTCAATGGTCCCTTTAAAAAACATATTCATGACAATGGTCTCTAACACGTCATCGTAATGGTGTCCTAACGCAATCTTGTTGCAACCAAGTTCTTTAGCCTTCACATACAAATGACCTCGACGTTTTCTTGCGCACGCATAACATGGTTGTTTGTGTGATTCAGACTCCTCAAAAACAGCAGTATCAAATATTGTCAGCTCAAGACCAAGATTCTTAGCATTTTCAATAATTTGTTGCCGGTGATGTGCTTGATATCCTGGATCCATCACTAAATAGGTTAATTTAAAATTAATCAGTTGATGACTTAAGAGTTCTTTAAACAAAAAAGCCATCACCATGGAATCTTTCCCACCTGAAATACAAACCGCAATGTGATCACCATCTTTGACCAATTGGTACTTGGAAATCCCCTTTAAAAAAGGAGACCACAATTTTCTTTTATACTCACTAAATAAAGACTTTCTAATTGTTTGATTCATTTTTTCACCCACAACAGTATAACACCTTTTTCTTTCAGAATAAATTAACCTTTCAATGGTATACTAAGTCCATGAAAAAAGACCCATATACTATCTTAAATGTTTTTAGCGATGCCAGTGATGATCAAATTAAACAAGCCTATCGACAGCTCGCAAAGAAATACCATCCAGACATGAATAAGGACAACCCTCAGGCAGCTCAGAAAATGAGTGAAATTAACAATGCCTATGATGAAATCAAACAACTTCGAGAAAATTCTGGATCGTATCAATCACAAACTAACATTTACGATCAGATTATTAACTTCATCAACCTAAGAGCCTACTCACAAGCATTACAACTCTTACAATCGATTCAACAAAGAACGGCACAATGGTATTACTACAGTAGCTATTGTTATTATCATATGGGCTATATTAAAGAAGCTCAACAATTGGTAACCTTGGGCATACAATTGTATCCAAACGATTTATCCTTGAATCAATTGTTACAACAACTTGTTCCAAGAAGAAACTACCGACTACTAAAACCTCAGAGCAACTTTTTCAAATATCTCTATTGGTTTTACATTATTCAATTTATTCTCAATGTACTATTCAGAGCCTTTGCTTACTAGGAGAAACCCATGAACAAACTTAAACAAGCACTCTATTCTTTTTATTCAAATCGCTACGGAGTCGATACTCTATATTACTATTTAACTGGACTCTTTTTAGTCATCTACCTACTATCAAGGGTGTTCAATAATCCTCTTTTACAACTTTTAAGTACTCTCATCATGTTTTATGCCCTGTATCGTAGCCTTTCCAAAAATAAATATGTACGATCCAAAGAAAACAGAAAATTTAAACAGTTTTTACAACCCATTAAAAGAAATATCAGTTACTATACAATGCGAATCAAAAATGTAACAACTTATCGCTATCGTCGTTGTCCAAACTGCCATAAAACTCTACGATTACCAATCAAACGAGGAAAGAAAGAAGTAAAATGTCCAACCTGTTCATCTTCGTTTAAAACGTTCATTCTTTAAGATATAATAGACTTATGAACATTCAAGACTACGTAAAAAACAAAAATCCAAAATTTGTTAATGCTTTTCTTCAACTCTGGGACATCACTCAAGAGAGTATTGATCCTGACTTTGAGTGTGGTTTTAGTTATGGAATGCCAGGATATAATGTTCCATTGAGCTTATATCCAAAAGGGTATTTAAATCGAAAAGATGAAGCGGTCCCCTTTTTAGGTCTTGCGATCCAAAAACATTTTATTGTCATTTATCACATGGGACTCTACTTGGACAGTGATTTAAAAGAGTGGTTTGAAACAGAATACAAAAAAGTTGTCCCAACGAAACTGGACCTGGGGAAAAGTTGTTTACGACTCAAAAATCCACAGCATATACCGTATCCATTAATTAGAGAGCTTATCCAAAAAATGAGCGCAAAGGAGTATATCATTCTTTATGAGAACCAGTATCGATAAAGTCTTTAAGGACCTAGAAACTCAAGGGAATCAGAAACGTATCGACTTCAATCAAAAAAGAGGGTGGACAGGTCCACAATACGGAC
>JAAYEW010000170.1 GCA_012728555.1 Erysipelothrix sp. | reverse complement strand
CACCCATACCAACCCTCGGATATGTATATTACAGCACATTTAAAATCGTTTGGGTTCCTGTATTATTCCTATCTGTAATGTTTTGATTTCCTATTGTTCTTGCCATAAACAAGAGTTATCCCGTTACAATAGATAGTGTCTTGTGTACAACAACGCTTTTAGGTTATTCAGATTTAATTGCATCAATGATAACGATGCGGGTTGCTTGATAGGATAAAATAAGAGAATTGAGAATTGTGAGGGTTATCGATACCAAAAGATAAAGCTTGATGGAATGTGGTGTGATCATGAGAGTTTGAATGAAATCAGGATACTTGAAATGATTGAAATAGTACCAAACAATACCAGCAGTGGCGATTAAAAAATTGACAATTAAGAAATTAAGAACAAAGACAATCAATCCTTCAATGAAGAACTCAAGAAGAATACTCTCTTTGCTAGCACCTAGAGATCGCTTAATGGCTATTTCTTGGTTTCGTTTTTTAAGAACATTAGAGTGTAACGCAAAGAGATTCAGCGATAAGATAATCAAGACTGATGACAAAAGAGGTATTTGACTTTCTCTCATTTCAACATAATTGTTGATTGCATATTGCCTTAAAAAAGAAGAAGAAATCACAGACAATCCTTCCATTCTTATAGCATTGTACACTTCAGTAGCAACTTCTTCTGAATCAGCTACAAAAAGAGTATCTTCATACACTGTTAAACCTTTGAAGCCATCTAGTTCGTTCAGCGGTAAATAAATATTGCCTTGAACTAAATTGTTTTCATTTAAAATAGTGGATGGATAAAAATCAACCGACTTAACAACACCAATTACCGTGTAAATGTCAATGAGTCCAGGGACTGTTCCGGTTGTAAAATCGGAGGGTAATCGAATCTCTTGACCAATAGGATTTTCGTGTCCAAACAGGACATTACTAAATTTCTCTTCAATCAAAAGTACACGTTTCTTGCTGCTAACCTCTTCTTGAGTGAAACTTCGTCCTTTGATAATGGAGTGATTGTTGAAATCACCATTAAAATAGATGGGATAATCAAAGAAGTTTTGATCCACGAAATAAGCTTGAGCACTCAAAGTGATAGGAAGTAAATACGATTGCATCGAAACTTCACCTCTTTTCCAACTAAAAGTGAAAGCATCGTCATACTTCTTCGCAAGAGTTTTCATGACTTCAGCTGACTTTGAATCCGTAACAATTGATTGAATGAAATTGGGTGGAGAAGAAAGAGCACTTTGATATCGATTAAAATAGGTTGTATCGTAGTAGAATAAAATGCCTAAAAACAAACTAAGGGAGATGATGATAGTTAAAGATAGGGACAAATATGCTTGCCAATGAATCTTCATCATGAATAAGCTGTGTTGAAAAATCTTAGTCAATTGTTTGATCATGAAGATTCCCTCCTTTTAACTCATAGCATTTGTCGGCTTCTTTGGCACGTTCTTGGTTATGCGTTATGACAAGGATGGTTTTGCCTTCCTCGCGTAGTTCTTTGAATAGCCTAAAGATCAGTGCTTCATTTTCAGCATCAAGGTTTCCGGTGGGTTCATCCGCTAAAATTAGAGGAGGATCAAATAAAAGGGAACGACAGATAGCTACCCTTTGTTTTTCTCCTCCCGATAAAACAGATACATCGGTGTTGAGAAGATGTTGAATACCTAAATGTTCATACAGTCGCTTCATACGTTCTTTGTCGTAACAAAGATTTGAAAAAACTGCAGGAAGAAGAATGTTTTTCTCTGCAGATAAATGGGGTATTAGATTGTAAGATTGGAAGATGAAACCAATCGATTGAGCCCGTATTATAGCATTGTCTTTTTTAGGATCGAGTAGTCGACCTTGAAAATAGATACTTCCCTCATCGTAATCATCCATGAGTCCTAAAATATGCGCAAGGGTACTTTTTCCGCTTCCAGATTTACCAATAATGGATGCATAATCATTGACTAGAAGTGTTAAGTTGAGTTGATTTAAGATCGTTTTAGTACCATAACGTTTAACCAAATGATCAACACGTAGTAATTGGTTACTCATGAGATGATTGAAACCGTCCATATTCAATATCACAAAGATCTCCCTCATTGACACCGTTGATTGCAACATCATATTGAGAACTAAAGGATATCGTGATTTCCTTTTCACTAATCACTTTCCCGTCTTCAGAAATGATTCGAATCGTTTCTCTATTATTTGGTCCAATATAGATGCAATCCTTAGGAGCCACTAACACGCTTTGTTGTGTTTTTCCTGTCAAAAGATAGGTGTCTACATTTTGATTTAGATGATAGTCGTCATTCTTCACTTTAAAAACGACTTCTTGACCATTTTCTGTAAACGTATCTTTTACAGAAAGAAGTGTGAGCTCTTTTCCTTCGACTGTTTGATAGGTTTTATTGAGTTCTAAATCTGTTTTGCTATCAATGGTAGCTATTAGTATCAATTCTTCGGATGTTTTAACAATTACTTCAATGCCATCGGGTTTACTTACGACATCATGAATGACTCCTGAAACTTTGGATTTAACCGTTTTCCCATTCACCAAGTAAAGAGCTTTATCAACAAACAATTCATCTCCTTTTTCAAAAAGATAGTAATTTGTACTGTCTGAGGGGATAAAAATGGATGCATACGAAAGTGTATCAATGGTTCCTTTTAACGAAAAGGATTCATCGATTTGTCCCACTCGAATTTTTCACCATATCCGAAAGCCTGTTGTGATCTAATTATTGATTCTTGTGGTTGAAATTTATCAATTTCTTGATTGGAAATCAAAATCACAAAAAACACAGGAAAAAGTAGTAAAAGGAATAGAATGATTCGAAAGAACAAATTTTTAAGCATAAGAACTCCTCATTTCATTAATTTGGAATATTTGGTATGTTTTCTTGAAGTCTTGGTAAATAATCAAAATAGAAATGACGTATGTTCTCTTTGATTTCGTCGTTCGCAGATACTGCTAGCATGAATTTAGTAGGGCTTAGATAGCCACTATCAGCAATTGAAGCCAATTTATTGCCTTCCTTATCACGATAATGAATGATGAAGTCATAAGATTGCATAAAAATCAGATCATCTTTGTTTTCTTTAAGATAAAATGTAGCATCAATAGAAAACTCATTACCTTTTTCTAGAATAAGGTTCATATTTTCAATAGTATTGTTGTTGAAATTATATGTAATAACATTGTTTTCTTTTTGTACTTCGAATTTCATTTTCTCAACCGTCATCCTTGGATCTAAAAGAGTTATTTTATCAATGACAACATCTTCTGAGACAACATATTCGTATGGACTCACCATTCCATACAGATCAAAACGACGATTACGAGAAAAACCTATTTTTTTCCCAAACATTTGAGAAGTTAATTTCTTAATAACTGTCGATAATGATTCATCTTTATCAACAATGCTGTCAAATGGCATGATGTTAATTGACCCAATATCCAACGTCATCTCTTCATCTGTAGTTACAATCATTTCTGTAATTGTTTCTGGAGATGTGTAGTCTTCTCGATTGTCAAAGTCTAAATAAACATTGTAAAAATAGTAGTTTTTCACCTCACTAGACTGAGCAAATTCAAAATTTTTTTTCTCTACTAGATTGTAATCATTAAGAATATTTTGATTGTTTTCAGATAACTTGTCTTTAGAAAAATCAATTCCTAACAGAAACAATACTTCAACTGCTTCAGGTTGATACTCAAACCTTTCAAATCGAATGCGATGGTCGATGTTGGTGTTGAGACGAATGTCTTTGATTTCCTTAGGGGATGACATTAAGAATTCTATGGTTCCATAAACGTTGACACTATGAATATTAATGTTTACATTTGATAAGCTAGTTTGAATTGAATCTGACAAGACTGAATTATTCCGATTATGCGGTACACATGCAACTAAAGACAAACAAATAAAAAAAATCGCAATTAATTTAGAATTATTCCGTTCTGGATTAATTTGCATATTGAATAAACCTAGTATATGAATCTTTGTAACCAGGTAAAGAGTATTTCGTAAAGACTTGCTCTGAAGCTCCGTCTAAAGTATATGAACCATAGATTGCATCATAGATTTCATGAACGTGTTCAACTCTATATCTACCATTATCAGTTGAAACTGTCACAGTTGTAGTAATTCCTTTAGTATGCTGTGCTTGAGTTTCATAGATAGGGTAAATCTTTGATACTTTTCCGTAAGGCACAAAACAGTATTGATACTGGTTCTTAGTAACACAAAAGCTTTTTGGTACAATATAATCCTTAGAAAATACAGGGGTCTTTGAAGCAAATAATCCAATCAGAATAGTCATGGTTAGAAACACAACTAAACTTTTTCTTTTCATTATAATTCTCCTTATGTTTAGTTTTTAATTATATAGTAGTGTATTACTGCTTTTTTGTCAATCACTACATCTAATATGGACCATCTTTTTTTTCACATATTGAAAAGTTGTACAAACTCAAAATTCATTAGACCTTATTCGGAAAGCTATAGTGACTATTCGTTCAAGAAAAATGATTCGATTAAACTAAACAAAACTAGACATACTTACTGATTGTAATTGTCAACTGAAAAATGGACCACTATTGTATTAATAGATATTGGTTATTATAAATTAGCTGGATATGTTATTACTAGTAACCCTCTTATTCTCTATGTTTTGTCTAATTTAAATATCTATAACCAATTATATGAAAATGAATCTTATCATTATAAGATTACTGGCCCCAAGTCAGTAAATACCAATTACCATTCTCTCCT
>JAAYEW010000169.1 GCA_012728555.1 Erysipelothrix sp. | reverse complement strand
GATCTCCTCCGTGACAGGGAGGCATGTTAACCGCTACACCACGGGACCAGCACAAGTATAATACCCAAATATTAATACTTTGTAAAGTCTTTTTGATTAATTTAAGCAACTTGCTTAAAGAAAAGTTGTGTTTAGAGTAAACTATACACATAAGGAGATATTAAATGAAGAATCATATTGGAGTTATTGGGTTAGCAGTCATGGGGAAAAATATCGCTCTTAACATGAGTGATCATGGCTACAAAGTCGCTGTGTTTAATCGGACAACCAGCGTTACACGTGATGTGGTACAAGAACATCCACAGTTAATTGGTTACGAAACATTAGAAGCTTTTATTGAATCACTAGAAAAACCACGAAAGATTTTATTAATGGTCAAAGCAGGTGCGCCAGTGGATAGTTTTATTGAGCTGTTGCTGCCTCATCTTGATAAACAAGATATTATCATGGACGGAGGAAACTCCAACTACGTCGATACAATCCGTCGTTTTAATTATTTAGAAGAAAAAGAAATTCGCTATCTCGGAGTCGGTATCTCAGGAGGAGAAGAAGGAGCGCGTTTTGGACCTGCTTTAATGCCTGCGGGTAAAAGAGATGCTTATGATGAAGTAAAAGATATATTAGAAGCAATCGCTGCGAAAGCATATGGTGAACCGTGTGTTTCCTATATTGGTGAGAACGGATCAGGACACTTTGTTAAAATGGTCCATAACGGAATTGAATATGGAGATATGGAGCTGATTGCTGAAAGCTATCATATCCTTAAAGAACTGGGAGGATTTAATAACCAAGAACTATCGGATATCTTTAAAGAATACAACAAGGGTGAACTGGATTCTTACTTAATTGAAATAACGGAAAGGGTCTTAGCTGAACCAGATGATTTAGGTGAAGGGTATTTGATTGATGTCATTAAAGACTCAGCAGGACAAAAAGGAACTGGGAAATGGACAGTGATCTCTTCTTTAGATGAAGGAGTTAACACTTCGATAATTACCAGTGCTGTTTACAATCGTTTCCTAAGTTCAATTAAAGAAGAGCGAGTACGTGCATCAAAAGTACTCTTAGGACCTAAAGTCGAAGTTGTTTCTAAGAAAGAAGACTTAGTTGAAAAAGTAAGAAGAGCCCTGTTTGCTTCCAAAATTATGAGTTATGCTCAAGGATTTGACTTATTATCGAAATCAGCTGTATCGCATGGTTGGAATTTAAACTTTGAGAATATTGCGAAAGGATGGCGTGGAGGATGTATTATCCGAGCTCGATTCTTGGATGATATTGCTAGAGCCTATAAGAACAACCCGCAGTTAGATAATTTATTAATGGATGAATTCTTCAAAGATATTATCTCTAACTATCAAAGTGCCCTAAGAGAAGTAATCAATTTATCAATTACCAATGGGATTGCTGTCAGTGCATTAACCAGTGCTATTACCTATTATGATGGGTACCGCAATGCATTTAATCCAGCAAACTTAATTCAAGCTCAACGTGATTATTTTGGTGCTCACACGTATGAACGACTTGATCGTGAAGGAAACTATCACTATGAATGGTTCGAATAAAACAGTTTTTAGTATCTTTGGGGGTACTGGAGATTTAACTCATCGCAAACTATTACCAGCTCTGTTTGACTTATTTGTGCTAGAGGAAATTACTGTTTCAAATTTCCAATTATTAATCATTGGAAGAAGAGAGTACACCAGCGATATCTATCGTGAGCAAGCACGAGTTTCTATTGAGAAATATGCTCGTTTCAATAAGAAGAAAGAATTATACGATCAGTTTTTAGCGATAATGACGTATGTTCAAGTTGATTACACCACTTTAGATGACTATGTAAAATTAAAAGAAGCAATTCAAACACAAGGATGTAGGCATCTGTTTTATTTAGCTGTTGCTCCAAGTAGTTTCTCTACTATTACGACAAATTTAAAACTATCAAAAATTGTTGATGATTCGTGTGAAAAACAACTGTTAATCGAAAAACCATTCGGTGATGATTTAGCCAGTGCTATTCAAATCAACGATGAAATTAAACAAGTCTTTGATGAGGAAGAAATATATCGAATCGATCACTATTTAGCTAAAGAAATGATTATTAATATTCTGACGATTCGGTTTAGTAATCAAGTTTTTAAATCGTTATGGAACAAAGAATCAATTGAAAATATTCAGATATCCATTACAGAGCAAGTCGGAGTTGGTGATCGAGGAGGTTACTACGATACAAGTGGAGCACTCAAAGATATGTTCCAATCTCATTTAATTCAGATGTTAACGTATGTACTCATGGATGAACCTAAAAGTATGAGTCCACAGGATATTCATCATGCTCAAGAAAAAGTTATCGATTATTTAGAATTGGCAGATACAGAACACTTTAGTGATAGTTTTGTTAGAGGTCAGTATTTAGCAAACAAAGATTCAAGTGGGTATCTTGAAGAAAATCGAATTCATCCAGAGAGTGAAACAGAAACATTTGTCGCAATGGAGATTCGAAGTAACAATACGAGTTTAGAGGGTATTCCTATTTATGTCAGGACAGGTAAACGCATGGAAAAACAAGAAACAGTCGTAGCGATTACGTTTAAACATCCAGAAGGATTTATGGCAAAAAATGCACCTCAAAATGTACTGGTGATTCGGGTTGGTCCAGATGAAGGGATTTATTTCAAAGTCAATATCAAACGACCTGGCAACTACGATGAAATCCAATCCGTGACAATGGACTTCTGTCAAAGTTGTATCTATGAAAATCGATTGAACACGCCACAAGCGTATGAACGATTGCTGATGATGGCATTAAGAAATGATAGAACGCTGTTTACCTCGTGGAAAATGGCAAGACAGTCATGGGAACTGACTGAAGAAATACAAAAGCGTTCTCAAATAGCGAACATTCCGTTAACCAATTACTTGGCCTACACTCAAGGGCCAATCAAAGCATGGGAGATTCTTCAAAAAAATGGTCATGAGTGGTATACGGAAGACATTTTTATGAATCAATAGATAAATTTTTGTGTGATGGACCCTAGCAAGGTGCATCACTTTTTTGTGTAGTGAAGTGCACATTACTAATACTTAAAGATATTAAATGTTACAATGAATGTGCAAAAGAAAGCAAAAACGAAAAGAAAGGAGAAATAACATGTTAGAAAATCTATTGGCTTGGTTAGTCGTCGGTGCAGTATCTGGGTGGTTAGGTAACTTGGTCGTTAACAAAGGTTCTGGATCACTGGTTAATAATATCATCGTAGGTATTATTGGAGCTGTTATTGGTGGTTTCTTAGTCAATCAATTCGGTGGAGGAGCAAATGTAACAGGAATTAATCTCAGTTCTATCCTTGTTGCTTTTGTAGGTTCGGTTGTTCTATTAGGGATTCTCAAGTTATTAAACAAGTAAACAAAAAGCTCTGACAGGAGCTTTTCTTTTAAAACTTTTATTAGCACTTAATGCTTGACAGTGCTAAAATATCTGCTATACTATAGATAGTTAGCAGATGAAGCCATAGAGTGCTAATAATAAAGGAGGGATGACATGAGTTATTTGACAAAAAACCAAACACAAGCTTTAGCTTCTTATGGAAAGGGTTTGGACATTTATAAGAAAGACAATACCTATGTAGTTGAGTTAAATATGCCAGGCTTTTCCAAGGAAGAAATCAGTATTGATTATAAAGAAGGTGTTCTAAGTATTGTTGCAACGCACACAAAAAATGAAGAAGTAACACAGCGAGAATACTTCTATCGCAATCGTCTCACAACCAATATTAGTCGTTCGTTTCGTTTTAATGATATTGATGAAAATGCGATTGAAGCAGATTATACCAACGGGGTACTTCGCTTAGTGCTACCTATGTTAGTGCCAATTGAGAAACAACCACGAAGAATTGAAATAAAATAGGAGGACTTTATGAATTATTATTTAAGACGACCAGAATCAATTATTGATAAGTTTTTTGATGATTTCAGACAGCCAACCAACTTGGGAAGACATCTTGATATTTACAAGAAAGACAATGCTTATTTTCTAGAACTTGATTTACCTGGATTTAAGAAAGAAGAAATTGCTATTGATTTCAAAGAAGATGTCCTAACGATTGAAGCAAAACATGTTGAAGAAGAAAAATCAGAAGACAACAAAGAATATATCTATCAATCACGTCGCAGTAAAGATGTGAGACGACAAATCCGTTTTAGTGGAATTGACGTAGATAAAGTGGAAGCAAGTTTTGAAAGTGGAGTCTTAAAAATGACATTACCACTGGAAGAAGAAGTTGTTCCGGAAACAAAACAAATTGAATTAAAATAACAACAATCAGCAAACTAAACCCCGAATGTATGGTACTCAACACACTAGACCTCTTTGGGGTTTTAGTTTGTGAATCAACAATAAAGTTGTAAGGGGTTGTGTCAAATTATTAAAATTTATCTAAAGAAACAGGTTTGTTACCTATTATAGGAGTAACAAACCTTTCTTTAATACCTAAAAACAGAACTTTGATTGAAAACTCTTACCTTATGGATGACCTTTATGATCAACAAGGTCTCCCTTAACTTCAGAACCGATGAACAAACCAGTTTCAGCATCATAATAGGTGGTAACATTGGCATTCTTGCAAGTACCAACCTTTGTCCAATAGCCATTTGGATAGTAGAACTCCATCACTCGAATTAGACGATTCTCATCAAACTCATAAAGTGTTGACTTTCGTTATCGCATTTGACTTGTCAAGTAGACTTGCTAATAATTTGGTTATATGTTACAATCATTAATATATCACAAGTGTAATATTTAGGGGATTCAATACACTTATGTAAAGAATGGAGTAATGCATATGATAGACCCAGTGTTTATTAATCGTTTTTTATATTGTCTTATTTTGAAAAAGGAGGATAAAATGAATACAATTAAAAAAACGATTATTCTATTACTTTGCTTTATTCTGCTAACTGGATTTATGACGTCAAATGAAGTTACTAATGAAGATTTATTTATTGAATTACAAAATAACATTACGGAAAGAATGACTGTAAGGGATGGTAAATATATCTATGATGAAGAAGTTATATCGTCACTAATCAATTTGTCTGACGTTAAATTTGAAAACATTAATTTTACTAAAGAAGATTTTATAGAAATTGCTATAAAAAATATTCAAGAAACTGACTTAACAGAGGATTATTTGACTCGTGGAATATATTGTAACAGCAATTTCAATACGGTAGGATGGAATTACACTAGAGCATTTGCTAGCAAGTCAGTAACAGAAGGTGATATTGCTGATCTAACGTATGCTGCAAATAATTGGGGACTAGTAGCTGCTGGTGCTGGAAGTGCTACAATGTTTACTGGACCTCTCGGTGCAGCCTTCTTTGCGGGATTTGCACTAGGTGCAGGTTGGAACTCTTGGTATGCTAGTACACTAGCGAATTCATTAACAGTTAAAAATAACGGAAGATGTGGAACCGTTACGGATATAAATAAATATACCACTGTATTTACAGTGTGGAGTCAGGAGGAGTTTTAAATATGGTGAAATTGTTAGAATCGATCGTAAATTCTATTGGAGTCAGTTTAATCATTTATATCGTTGGATTAACTTTTATGTATTTAGTAAACTCTAAAAAATTACTAAATCGTGAGCAACTAACGTTTAGAGGTACTAATTTAAAATACCATTTTATGTTATTTATGGGTGCTTTAGTAGCAGCAAGTATAGGAACATATTTTAGATCTTAAAACCATAAAAAAGTTGTTAAAAGATAGATTAAGTAAATCTAATGGGACTCCGTTCACTGTGAATTTGGTCCTTTTTTAGTAGTCAAATACGTGATTTCAAACTCACTTGTAAAGCTGTGGCTTTTCAAGTGTAAATATGTTGAGAAGTGGACATTGACCTCTTCAATATTATTCAGCAATTTTCTAAATCTATAATGGATTTCGGGATAGCGAATTGTTCATATGGAATCATTTGAGATGGAAAAATATTTGTAGGAATTGAGATATGGAATTAAGAATGCCTTGTGATTGAGAACTATGAAGAAAAACCCATAAATTTGTAACTGATTTCAGAGATAATGAGATTTATCCCACATGGTTATTGTTTTATTTCTAATAAAAAGTTTAGAAAAAACAGAAAAAACAGTTATCTTAATACATTGATTATTGTAGATCTTTATGTGCAAGAGATTTTATCTAGAAAAAAAGGTTTGTCACCTATTATGATAGTAAAAACCTTTTGATTATTATATAAAAACAGAACTTTGTTTTGAAAAACTCTAAACTTCTGGACGACCTTTAAAATCTACCAGGTCTCCCTTAACTTCAGAACCGATGAACAAACCAGTTTCAGCATCATAATAGGCGGTAACATTGGCATTCTTGTAAGTACCAACCTTTGTCCAATAGACATTTGGATAGTAGAACTCCATCACTCTAATCAGACGATTCTCATCAAACTCATCAAGTTTAGTATAGTTTGAATTAACTTCTTTCCACTCTTTTTTAGTCATCACCTTGTTGGAGAGTAATTGAATTCGTTCTTGGTTAAAATGATTCCATTCGATATTCTTTTCGGGATCAATAAGATTAGTCACTTGATCATTCCCAACAAACAGCGCTCCACTTGCTCTCAACTCAATAGTATCCTTGGTTTCAGTTTGTAAAGGAATACCTTTTTCTCTTAGATTCTCCATTTCTTGATAGAAATCGAGTTGTTTTAAATCAGAAAAATCCTTGCCACTATCCGGAAGGAACTCTTTGTTAATTAACGAATCAACATTGACTGAAACATAGACTAACGCAAAGAGTACCATAATGATTGATGAGATTGCTATTTTTTTCTTCATTAGATTACGTCCTTTCTTTTTATGCATACTATATATAACGAAAAATTAGCTAAATGTCAATTAATATCATAATTCTAAAAAAATCTTCATTTGTAAAAGAGAATAGACAAAAGTCGCTCGTTTACTTTTACAATTCAACAATCGATTGTTTTCAGTGGTTTTAATAGATAGGGTTATCTTTCTCAGGTTTCATCATGGTATAATACAAAGAAAGAAAAGAGAGTAACCCAATGAAATTTACTAAACAAGAAAAATCCTGGATACTGTACGATGTAGCAAATAGTGCCTTTGTCCTATTGTTATCTTCAACAGTACCCATTTATTTTAGAGCACTCGGTGAACAAGGGGGCTTAGCAGACTCAACAATCACCTCAATCTTCTCACTAGCAACTTCTGTCTCCGTTTTATTTATAGCATTTCTAGGACCGATTCTAGGGGCAATAGCTGATCATAAAGGCATGAAAAAGAAGCTCTTTACCTTAGCGTTATTGATAGGTCTTTTAGGAGGGTTCTCAATTAGTGTCACACAAACGTGGCAAGCATTTCTTTTTATGCTAGTTCTCGCGCGAATTGGCTATTCGTTGTGTAATGTATTTTATGACTCTATGTTAACCGATGTTACCACTAATGAGCGCATGGATAGTGTTTCTGGAGCAGGATTTGCTTATGGATATGTCGGATCAACAATCCCCTTTATTCTAGGGATTACTCTTGTCTTAACGACACCATTTGGATTAAGTACGATGTTAGCTACCCAAATTTCGTTCTTAATTACAATTGTCTGGTGGTTCTTACTAAGTATTCCACTGCTTCGGGATGTTAAACAAACCCATTATAAAGAAAAAGATCAACACATGATGAAAAACCTAGGGTCTCAACTTGTCAATACTGTCAAGAAGATTCGAAACAACAAACACATGATGTATTTCTTGTTGGGTTATTTCTGCTACATCGATGGTGTCAATACCATTATTTCTCAATCTGCAAGCTTTGGTGGAGAAGTGGGACTCGATGGCAACACAATGATTATAGCTCTCTTAATGACCCAATTTGTGGCCTTCCCCTTTGCGGTATTATCCGGGAAGTTATCTGCTAAATTCGGTCAACTAAATATGTTAAAGTTTTATATAGGCATCTATATTATTGTCGCATGTGTAGGCTTTGTGATGACTCAAGCATGGCAATTCTGGTTACTAGCATTTATGGTAGGGGTTGCTCAAGGAGGAATCCAATCTCTATCTCGTAGCTACTTTGGCAAGTTAGTACCCAAACAAGAATCTAATGAGTATTTTGGTTTCTTTGATATCTTTGGTAAATTTGCAGAGTTTTTAGGACCACTCTTAATGGTTTTGAGTGTTTCAATGTTTGGGCAATCGAAGTATGGAATTCTTGCTCTAATTGTACTGTTCGCTTTAGGGTTATACTTTATTCGGAAGATTGAAAAACTAGATCCAAGTGAAAAAATAATGAGTGAATAAAAAAAGCCAATCTTGGCTTTTTTTATAGAGCAGTATCGTCGATACTCTCTAAATAATTATCAATGTCATTAACTACTGATTTTAAACATCCATCTTCAAATGG
>JAAYEW010000168.1 GCA_012728555.1 Erysipelothrix sp. | reverse complement strand
GGCTTGAGACGCATCCAGACAATTTACAAAATAAGTGACATTCTTTTCTCCATCCAACATATTTTTAACAAGGCACAGTCTTACTGGATGGGCGACCGCCTTCAATAAGTTGGCGTAATCATACGTTTGTTGGTTTTCTAAATTCATGTTTCCTCCTGTATATTAGTATATTCTAATCTTCGAATTTATCAAGTATCTACATTATTTGGCGTAGTTATCAAAATAACCTTGGATATAAACAATCGGTGTCCCTTTATCGCCTGAACCGGAAGTTAAATCACACAATGACCCAATTAAATCACTCATTTGACGAGGGGTTGTCCCTAAACGATTTCCTTGATTTAAAGAACTCGCTTGTTTATCATGGATTTTTTGGATAATCGCTTGTTTCAGTGCCTCACCAGATAAGTTTGAAAATTCATTATCCGCTAAATATTTCAGTTTCAATTCATTGGGTTGTCCGATTAATCCTTTAGTAAAGGCTGGGCTAACCACAGGATCAGCAAGTTCCCAAATCTTACCTTGAGGATCTTTGAATGCGCCATCGCCATAAATTAAAACCTCAATCAGTTTTCCTGTCTTTTCAAGCACTTGTTGTTGAATCGCATCGACAACGTGTTGACCTTCTTTAGGAAACAGTTTCACACTATTGTCAGTTGCTAGATTACTACCCAGTAGGCCATAGTCTGGGTTGTAACCAGAACCATCTACCGATTGAGTTAAGAGATCGTCTAACCCCAAAACTAACTCAGCATTCGCTTTTTTTAATAACCGTTTGCTGCGATGACGAGTATGAATATCACAACACAAAACGTGTTTGGTATAGTCTAATATTTTGCGAGGATCATTCGCGAAAATAATCTCGCACTCAGCTCCTTGCTGCTCAATAATTTCTTGATAATAAGCGACGTAATCAACGTTAGTAAACTCATGAACAGGATACTGAAAAAGTTCACGGTACTTCTGAAGGGTTAAAAGATCGCTAGTTGGATTGATACCCAACTCATCCAATGCATCCCAACTCACTAGGTGATTACCGACTTCATCACTAGGATAACTCAGTAGTAAGACTACTTTGGTCGCTGCTTTAGCAATCCCTTTGAGAAGCATTGAAAAGCGATTGCGACTCAGAATCGGAAAAACGACACCAATGGTGTGATTTCCAAATTTAGAAGCAACATCGGCTGCAATGTGATCAATGGTTGCGTAATTGCCTTGCGTACGGGCGACCACTGCTTCCGTGATACCAAGGACATCATGATCGTTGATATCAAATCCTTCGTGCTTGGAGGCACTTAAAAGAAGATCGGTAACCATCGCTACGACATCATCCTTTTTTTTGAAGATTGGTGCTTTCAATCCTCTAACAACCGTTCCTACATAATCACTCATTATTAACCCTTCTTTCCATTGTTATTCTAACAGATTCATGACTTTGCTTCCATTCTTCTTGGTAAGAATCACAAAAAAAAACAAAACCAATCGCTGTTGTGACCTTACTACTTTTGAGAATGGTTAATCGGTCGCTGGATTGGCTTTGTTAACGCAGGCAACACATGTTGCTAGAAAGAGTCGAGTGTATAAAAAAATCATCCCCTAAAGGACGATTGATATCGTGGTACCACCTAGATTACTTCTTTAATCATGATAATAACGAATCATGACTCCGTTGCTTCCTACTATTTTTTTGGAAGCACAGCTCTCAAGAAGTACTTCAATAAACTTTCATCATACCTTACACCAACCGATATGTCTCTTAAAATTAAGTTTATTCTACTTTTTCTTGGTCAGCGCTTTTATGAAACAAGTATAGCATAACCCTTTCAAATATCAAACATAATTTTCTGAAAGTTGTTACAAAAAGAAGACCCTACGGTCTTCTTTACATGGACTCATGCATTGTTCTAGAAATGACTTCATCTTGTTGTTCTTTTGTCAGCTTATTAAAATTAACCGCATACCCCGACACCCGAATCGTCAGTTGAGGATATTTTTCAGGATGAGCTTGAGCATCGAGTAAGGTTTCTTTATCAAAGACATTGACATTAAGGTGATGTCCCCCATTTTCGACATAAGCGTCGATTAATGTAACTAAATTTTCTTCTCTATTTGACATGGTGTTCTCCTTCATATTAGTCATTTTTACCGAGTGATTTTGGAATAATTGAAAAGGTATTGGAAATGCCATCGCGTGCATGTTCAAAGGGTAACTTGCTGACAGACTCTAAAGAAGCAAGAGCCCCGTTGCTATCCCGTCCATGCATTGGATTTGCTCCTGGAGCAAAGGCGACACCAGCTAAACGTCCATCAGGAGTCGCTCCTGTTTTCTTACCATAAACCACATTTGATGTAATTGTTAAAATACTCATGGTTTGAATGCTGTTTCGGTAGGTTGGTTGCTGACGAATCTTGTTCATGAAGGTTTTTACAAGATCGACTGCCAATTGATCGACTCGATCGTCATTGTTTCCGTATTTCGGATAATCTCCTTCAATCTCAAAATCAACCGCAATGCCCTGTTCATTGCGAATTGGTGTAACTTTCGCATATTTAATCGCTGAAAGTGAATCAGCAACCACAGATAAACCAGCAATACCGGTCGCAAAGAAACGACGGACTTCACTATCATGCAAAGCCATTTGGGCCGATTCATACGAATACTTATCGTGCATGTAATGAATAATGTTGAGAGCTTGTGAATAAACACGTGCTAACCAGTCTAAGATTTGGTCATAGCGAACCATGACTTCATCAAAATCCAAAGCACCGGTTGATACTGTAGCAATCAGTGGTCCAACTTGAGCACCGCTTTTTTCATCACGACCATTGTTGATGGCATAAAGCAACCCTTTGGCTAAGTTAGCTCTTGCTCCAAAGAATTGCATATCTTTACCAATTCGCATTGGGCTAACACAACAAGCAATCCCATAATCGTCACCCATATCAATCCGCATTAAATCATCATTTTCGTACTGAATCGATGAGGTTTCAATCGATACTTTGGCACAGAACTTTTTGAAGTTCATTGGTAATTTCGTTGACCACAAAACTGTTAAGTTTGGTTCTGGAGCTGCTCCTAAATTGTATAAGGTGTGCAAGAAACGAAAGGAGTTTTTCGTAACGAGTGTTCTTCCATCTTGGCCCATCCCACCGATGGATTCAGTCACCCAGGTCGGATCGCCACTAAATAAATCGTTGTAGTCAGGTGTTCTCATAAATTTGACTAGTCGAAGTTTCATGACAAAGTGGTCAATCAGTTCTTGTGCCTCTTGTTCACTGATCAGTCCTAATTTGAGATCACGTTCAATATAAATATCCAGGAAGGTTGAAACCCGTCCTAAAGACATGGCTGCTCCGTTTTGTTGTTTGATGGCTGCTAAGTAACCAAAGTAAGTAAACTGAATCGCTTCTTGAGCGTTGGTTGCAGGTAATGAAATATCGATTCCGTACTCTTTAGCCATAACTTTCATTTCTTTTAACGCGCGAATTTGCTCGCTAAGTTCTTCGCGATCACGGATAGTGTTTGCGTCCATAATTCCTGTTTTTAGTTTTAGATCTTCTTGTTTTTCTAAAATTAAACGATCAATTCCATACAAAGCAATTCTGCGATAATCGCCGATAATGCGGCACGTCCATAGGCATCGGGTAATCCAGTAATAATTCCTGAACGACGACACGCTCTGATTTCTTCGGTATATGCATCGAAAACTCCTTGATTGTGAGTTTTACGATAGTGAGTAAAGATGTCAACGACTTCTGGATCAATTTCAAAGCCATACGATGACAAAGCATCTTGAGACATGCGAATACCACCAAAAGGTTGTAGCGAACGTTTGAAAGGTTTATCGGTTTGAACCCCGACTATTTTTTCTAACGCTTGATCTAAGTATCCTGCTTTGTGTGATGAAATTGTTGAAACTACCGACGTGTCAGCATCCAACACACCTCCTGCTGCGGTTTCTTGTTTTGTGAGTTCACTGACTTTTTCCCATAGACGAGTCGTATTTTCAGTGGGTCCTTCTAAGAAACTATCGTTTCCTTCATAAGGAACATAGTTGCGTTGAATAAAGTCTCTGACATTTATTTCGCGTTCCCAACTACCGCTATTAAATCCTTTATAGGCATCCATTGTTAATTGTTCTCCTTTTCTTTTTCTAAAAGTGTCTCCATCCACACATCAAGAATGAAGGATGGTTGAAAACCGTGTAATTTTCCTAACAATACATTGTTACTAAAAAGTAAGACCGTAGGTAGTTGTTCAATATTGTAGGTTTTTACTAGTTCTCTAGCTTTTTCTTTTTGATTGATAACTTCTAAATCAAAGTCATTTCTTTCTAGTTTTAGCGCATTTAATTCTTGAGTCAAACCAATACAACTTAAACAAGCATCGGTTTCAATGACTATAACTTTCTTCATAATTTCCTTTCACAACAATCTCAGTGGCTTGCTGGATACTCGCTTTAGTGGGTGGTTGTACCCCTGTGAGTTTATAGTCAAGGTTGAGCTGTTGGTATTTGTTAACTCCCATGGTGTGATACGGTAAGATTTCTATTTTTTCAACATTATTTAAGGTTTCTATAAATTGACGCAAGCGAATTAAATCTTCGACATCGTCACTATAGCCTGGTACTAAAACATGCCGAATCCAGACAGGTTTTTGTGTATCACTTAAATAATTCGCAAAATTGAGTGTGTTTTCATTACTGACCGATGTCAAAGCGACATGTTTCTGTTGATCTATGTGTTTAAGATCTAAAAGCACTAAATCACAAAATTCCATTAACCGATCGTATTTTTTTCGATTCGCTTCGGTGTAAAAAAAACCAGATGTGTCAATGGCGGTGTGTAGATTGTGCTGTTTTAGCTTCTTGAGTAATTCTGTGACAAAATCAATTTGAACCAGTGGTTCGCCTCCAGAAATAGTCACCCCTCCATTTTTAATGTAGGTTTTGTATTTCAAAATTTGATTGACAACCTCATCCACACTCATTTCATTTCCATCTTGATAACCCCAAGTATCCGGGTTATGACAGTACAGACAGCGCAGTGGACACCCTTGTAAAAACAGTACAAAGCGGATGCCGGGACCATCGACTGTCCCAAAACTTTCCATCGAATGAATTCGTCCTACCAAGCGTTCACCTCCATTTGTTAGTTAAAGCTAACTCAATATACTACACATCAAATTTGATATCAATCGATGTGATTCATGTAACCGCTTAAAGCCAAAAAAAAGACACAATTTCTTGTGTCCGACATCTTATAAGTAATCGTGAGCGTCAACAAACGCCATCTCAAAGGCGTTGGCGACTCCTTGGTGAGCGACCTGCCCTTTGATAGTATTGATCCCTTTGAAGAGGGCTTCGTCCTCTATCACAGCACATTTTAAACCTTTATTAGCGATGGCTAAAATATAATCTATCGTTGTATCGTTTAAAGCGACGCTGGCAGTATAAGGAACAGAACCGGGAATATTGGCAACACAGTAATGAACAATTCCTTCTTCAATATAGGTTGGATGGGCATGGGTGGTTGGACGGGTTGTTTCAGCACATCCTCCTTGATCGACCGAAACATCGACCAAAACGGTTCCTTTTTCCATGGTTTTTAAATGATTTCTGGTAATGATGTGTGGTGCTGTTTCCCCTACGACTAAGGCACTGAGTACACAGATATCGACATTTTTTAAGTAGTCATCAATAGCTTCTTTGTTGGCATCTACAACAAGGACCTCTGGATGCATGTCCTTAATAGTTTGAAGTTGAGATAAACGATTGCCATAAACAATAACATTGGCTCTTAGTTTTAGTCCTGCTAACATGGCGTTGCGTCCGACATTGCCACTACCAACAATTAACAGAGTTCCTGGTTTTTGTCCCAACAACGGACTCATGACTCTGCCTTTACCACCATATTGGCGTTGTAAATACTTAATGCCTTCTAAAACTGCTTGATATCCAGCAATTTCACTCATGGGTTTTAAGCACGGTAATAAGCCATTCTCAAGTTCAATGGTTTCGTAACCAATCGCTGTGATTTTCTTGTCTAGTAACACTTGTCCTAGTTCTTTGTCTGCTGCTAGATGCAAGTAGGTCATTAAAATGGAATCTTCTTTGAGTCGGTCGTATTCAATTGGAATGGGTTCTTTGACTTTAACAATCATATCGGCTTGTTGATAAATATCGAAGACATTATCAACGATGATGGCCCCACTTTCTTTGTAGTGTTGATCACTAAATCCACTGCCTTCTCCAGCCCCTTTTTCTACTAGAACCGTGTGGTTAGCCTCAACCAGTTTTTTGACGTGTGAAGGAACTAGTCCAACACGAAATTCATCCTCTTTTAGTTCTGTGATTGTACCAATAATCATTCTCTTTCTCCTTCTTATTCTTGATTTAAGAACGTCAGTAG
>JAAYEW010000167.1 GCA_012728555.1 Erysipelothrix sp. | reverse complement strand
GTGCTGTTATTGTCTGTAAACAACTCCTTCTCTTCGCGGTATTTATTGTTCTTAATCAACGCATTCGCACCATCTAAGATGGTTTTAGTACTTCGATAATTTTGATTCAAAACAATCGTTTCAACAGGACTAAACTGTTTCTTAAAATCTAAGATAATGTTTACATCTGCCCCACGCCATGTATATATGGTTTGATCGGGGTCCCCAACAACAAAAAGACCATTGTCGGTTCCCGCTAGTTGTTTGATTAATGTGTATTGGATATGGTCGACATCTTGAAACTCATCAACCAGTAGGTAGTCCAGACGTTTTTGCCATTTCTTTAACGTTGTAGGAAATGTTTTAAACAAACGAACCGTAAACAACAATAAATCATCAAAATCGAGTGCATACATTTTCTTTAATCGAGTTTCATAGAAATCATAAACTTTCGCTTTTTTGACATCGTCTTCAAATCGTCCAGCCATTTCCATTGCCCGTTGAGGCGATATTTCAGCCCCTTTGTTATTGGAAATATAGGACAACATATAGCTATAAGAAAACTCTTTTAAATCAATGTCAAGTTCCTTATACGCTTGTTTTAAAATAGCTTTTTGATCGTTGCTATCACAGATTGTAAAGTTGCGTGGATAATTAAGTCCCGATATATCTTCTCGTAAGATTTTGACACACAGAGAATGGATTGTTGATAACCAAACACCCCTACCAGCATCACCAATCGTGTTGTTTAATCTTTCTTTCATTTCGTTGGCTGCTTTGTTAGTAAAAGTAATCGCACAGAGTTTGTGGGCAGCAACACCAATATCTTGTATTAAATGAACCATGCGTAATGTTAAAACCCGTGTTTTACCAGAGCCAGCTCCAGCGATAACACGGACATATTTCGCCGTAGAAAAAACGGCTTTTTGTTGATTTGGATTTAAACTGTCGTATACATTCATATTTTCACCAAGTAGATTATACCATATTCAATGACAACTAATAGTGTTAAAAAATTCATCACTAGCGTATAATACTGATGTGAGGTACAGTATGATACGAGTCAGTAAAACATTAACCGATTATGAATTAATTGATTGTGGCAATAAAGAAAAACTAGAACGTTGGAAAAACATTGTCTTAAGACGTCCCGATCCAACAGCGATTTGGCCTAGAAATGAAACAATATCACTTTGGAATCACCCCGATGCCCACTACCATCGCAGTAAAGCAGGAGGTGGCTCATGGCAAACCATCAAGAAAATTCCTGATTCGTGGCAAATTAAAACGAATGGACTCCTCTTTAAAGTCAGTCCTACCGATTTTAAACACACGGGTTTGTTTCCAGAACAAGCTGTCAACTGGGAATGGATGAATCATTTAATACAAAAAAACAAAGACAGAGATATCAAAGTACTCAATCTCTTTGCGTATACAGGCGGTGCGACTTTAGCGTGTTCCAAAGCTGGTGCTTCTGAAGTTGTTCATGTTGATGCTGCTAAACACATGGTGAAATGGGCACAAGAGAACGCTCAACTTAACCAATTACAAAACAACAAGATCCGCTTTATTGTCGATGATTGTGTCAAGTTTGTACAACGAGAAATCCGTAGAGGAAGAAAATATGATGCTATTATTATGGATCCTCCTTCATATGGAAGAGGCCCCAGTAATGAATTGTGGAAAATCGAAGAGCAACTGGTTAATTTAATTCAACTTTCCCTACAACTTCTAAGTGATCAACCACTCTTCTTTTTAGTGAACTCCTATACCACGGCTTTATCTGCTCAAACCATTCATAACATTATGAATGAATGTGTTAAGAAGAAACTTAATTTCGGTGTAATTGATAGCAGTGAGATTGGTTTACAATGCATCAACAGCGACTTGGTTTTACCTTGTGGTGTTTCTGGAAGATGGTGTGAACATGAACGTGATTTATGAGGATAACCATTTACTAGTCATCGATAAACCTTACAATCTCTTGTCACAAGCCGATAACACCAGCGATGAGGATGTTATTACGTTAGCTAAACAATTTTTAAAAGAAAAATACAACAAACCAGGAAATGTCTATTGTGGATTAGTCCATCGCCTAGATCGCGTTGTCTCTGGACTCATGGTTCTGGCAAAAACATCCAAAGCAGCTTCTCGATTATCCAATCAAGTGCGTCTGAATCAATTTGAGAAGAAATATATCGCATTGGTAGAAAACAAGCCTCAAAAAGGCAAACTAATCGATTACTTAATTAAAGATGAAAAAACCAATATAGTCACAACAACCAGTTCTTCCCATGGTAAATACAGCGAACTTAATATAAGTGATGTTCAACATTTTTGTGAGAATTACTTCTTTGTCGAATTAACGTTGGTGACCGGAAGGTCTCATCAAATTCGAGTTCAATTAAGTTCTCGAAACACTCCAATTGTCAATGATCACCGTTACAACCCCAACGCACAAAAAGGGCAACCCATTTGTTTGGTTGCCTGTGAACTATCCTTTTTTCATCCAATAACAAAAGAAAAACTAACCTTTCAATTAGATGGTAAAGAACGAATTATTCAGTCTCTTTCTTAAAAAAAGATTCAATGGTTTGACGATGTTCTTCACAATTATCATAAGCTAATTGAAAGAGATCTAAGAATTGATCCCGATTTCCTTTATAGCGCGTAACCCCAGTTTCTCTAGTAGGATAAAGGTTAAGTGCTTTTTTATTTTTCACCAGTTCATCGACTAATTGTCTTTCTTGATAATAAACTTCTGTACGTGATAAGAAGTCTTTGACAAGTTGGGGATGTTTTCGGTAGATAATATTTTTTAATAACCAAATTTGGTATTTTGGAAACGGAGGACGAACATACTGTGGTGATTTGGTAGTAATCACCAATAATTTATCAACTCCTTTAGCAAGTGCACGTTTTACGGGAATCATCGTGGTGACTCCTCCATCGGTATAAAGTGTCTCTTTAATTTTTACAAAACGGCCAAAAATTGGCAAAGCACAGGCTGCTTTAATCCAGGAGCCATTGTCAGCGATATCCTGGTTTGTTTTCCATAAAGTTTCATAACTATCGAGTGAATAAACACCACATTCATATTCAGCAAAGGAGTTTAATAAGCGTTTATTATCAAAACCGGCTTTATAAAGTTCTTGATCGTATAGACGATCGTAGGCAACCAATTGACCTTCTCTTAAAAATGGTCGTATCCCAACATTGTCTTTATCTGGAGCTATGTCAATCGCTGCTTTTTTCATCAGTTCTTCTTGATTGGCTGCATAAAATGCACCATACATTGCCCCTGAAGAAATTCCAACAACTACATCCGCTTTAAAATTATTTTTTAACAACCATGACAAAACACCGGCTGTATAAGCACCGCGCATTCCGCCTCCTTCTAAAACGATTCCGACTTTTTTCATACTATTCTCCCTACATTAATCCTGAAAATAATCCTACAAATGCTCGTGATAAACGAACATACAACGGTAAATCTTTCACTTGTTTGAGCGAAATTTCTTGGCTTACTGAAATAATCTCTTCAAAATCTTGAGTTGATTCTTCTACTACTTTACTGTTATAAAATGAAATCCCACATTCGAAATTCAAGTAATACGAACGATAATCCATGTTGGCGGTCGATATAATCGCTAACTCATTGTCGACAATCAATGTTTTTTGATGAATAAACCCCGGAGTGTATTCGTAAACCTTTACTTTAGCCGATAACAGTTTATCATAAACCGACCGGGTTATCATGTTGACTATTTTTTTGTCTGGAATACCCGGTAGAACGATTCTGACATCGACTCCTGATTGAGCCGCATTCATAAGCGCTCTTAATAATTCATACCCAATGATTAAGTATGGTGTACAGATGTAGACATTATGCCTTGCATTCGTAATCGCCGTGATATGAAGGGTCTCACTGACCGCATGGTCATCGGTTGGGTTATCCGTAAAGGGTTGAACATAGCCATCATCTTCTTGATTAACAATGTCTTGTTGATAGCTTTCGATTGATTCTAAATCGGTATTAGAAACATACGACCAAATAATTAAGAACATTTCAATCAGTGACAAAACAGCTTGTCCTTCAATCCGCACGACGTTGTCTTTCCAATGGCCAAAGCGTTCTTTTTCATTAATGTATTCATCCGCAATATTAATACCAGAAATAAATCCAGACAAACCATCGACAACAATTAATTTTCGGTGACTTCTAAAATTCATTTGGATCGCAAAGCGATACGACAACTCATTAAAAGGATACGACTTAATCCCTAGTTGATGAAGCTTTTCTTTGTATTCATTATCGAAAGTAGGACATCCCCAGTCATCATAGATAAGTCGAACATCAACACCTTCTTTTGCTTTTTGGCTAAGAAGTGTTCGAAGTTCATCCCACATCTTTCCTGGAGTGATAATAAAGTACTCCAAGTAGATGTATTTCTTTGCTTTTTGGATGTCTGCTTTAATTGCTTCAAAACCTAATTCTCCCAACGGATAATATTTAGTTAACGTGTTGGCATACACAGGATAATGGATATTTTCTTCGACATAATACATGCTTCTTAAATATTGGGGATAGTTATGAACAAATTCATTCAAGGTAGCACTGTCTTGTTGCAAGGACACCCCAACATGAGCTTCATTGAGCGCTGATTTCTTTAAAAGCTCTTTAGGCATTTTCCGATTTCCAAACAATATGTACAAAACAGGTCCAACAATCGGTAATCCTAACACAACAATTGTCCATGACAAAACAAACTTAGGGTTGGTTGTCGTCATGGTTGATAGAAACAAGACGATAATGACAGAGAGAAATTCCATAAAGACATAAATCTGAGTAATTCTTAAACTTAAACCAATGGCTAAGTATAAGATAATTCCAAGTTGGATTACAAACGATAAGAAAGCTGCGACGGCTTTATGGGTTAAGAATTTTTTTAGATTCTTAAGAATCATGCATAAACCTCTTCCTGTAAAACATTTTGAATGATTTGTTGACTTTGGAGCGCTTGTGAAATTGTACAAACATATTCTTTGTAGTGCTCAAACAACAAACTCATCAAGAAGAAATAGAGGGCTGTTCCATGCATTCTTGTAAACAGATCAAGATCTGTCATCTTTTGATTCAAGTCATGGATTAATTGCGTTCGAAGCGATGGTTGTATCTTCAACTCCTGAGTTTTTTTAGAAGCATGGCTATAAAATATGACACTCTCATCTTTAATGACAACGGTTCCTTTCTCTGTGAACAGTTCAAATGTATTTTCTTTCACTAAATTTTTAGACACACGACTGGATTCTATCACACCGATAACGTGTTGATGACGCAGTAAAAGGGCCATGTATTCATCAGTATCATTGACTTGAGTCACTGTATGGTCTTCATCGACATAGCGTTGGTGATGAAGTTGATTCATCATCGATTTTTGATCATCAATTTCGCCAAGTAAATAGCGAGCTAAATCAACACTATGGATTCCTAAGTCAAGACTTGCTCCTCCATAAGCCTTGGCTTTTGTTTGCCGCCACGTCATCAGTCTATTACCACTAACATAGGAATCATGATAAATTATTGCTTTGTAATGAATCAGTTTTCCTAAAAGATTTTGGTCAATCGCATCTTTTAACAATGAGACACCTTCGTTGTATCGATAAACTAAAGCAACTCCTGAGTTTTCTAGAAACCCAAACCTTTTTGCTTCATGAAGATTACTAACAACTGGCTTTTCACAATAGATTGCTTTGTTGTACTTTTTAGCGAGTTCAATTTCATGGGCATGCCTAAAATTAGGTGTACAGATATCGATCACCATTAATTCAGGGTCTGAGAAGAATTCAATTTCATCATTTGTGACTTTTTCGAATCCTTGTACCCGATCAGGGTGGGTACTTAAACACGAATGCAAGACAACTTTAAAGTGATCTTGGATTTCATTAAGCTTGTGTATCGCACTAATATGTGTCTGTGCAATTCTTCCATAACCGATTATTCCTATCTTTATTATTTTCATAAATTCACCTCTTGTCTATATTATACCGAATTTATATTCTTATTGTAAAAAAACTCTACAAATTAGTAGAGTTTAGATAATTTCAGTGACACTATATTTTCTTGCGGTGACGAGTTGACTGTTTCCTAAGTCAATAATTAAGTCATTCTCATGTATATCAACAATCGTTCCAATAAGTCCACTCGCAAAGACGACTCTCGCATTTACTTTCAAAGACTCTTCTATATAGCGTTGCTCGATAGTTGTATGTTTCATGAGCGACATATTTTTTACACCATACAATAACGCAAACAACACAAATAAAGATAATGCCGCAAGTGCTCCTATCGCAAAGATTTGGATAAAGTTATAGTTCATTCTCATTCTCCTTTGTTAAATCAATTTCATAGATATACTTGATATAGTCACCTTGATGAAAGAGAGGTTCATTCGCCGGAACATTGACTGTCGCTACTAACACCGCTTCTAACTTCTCAATCGTCTTAATTGAAGCAACATTATCGGTATTACACGTAATCGTTATTTTCTTTAGACCCATTTTTCTAGCAAGCTCGACCAACAACCTGGCTGCGTGAGCTGCTAAACCTTGTCCTTGTTTATGTTCAAAGATATTGTAACCAATATTTCCTAAATACTTGAGAGCAATCTCATCACCAACTCTTAGATCACAGTAACCTACTGGCACACCAGAGTCTTTCATCGTAATTAAATAAGCATAGTTTTCAATCATCGCCCCATTGTAAGAATCTGTGTAGAATCGATTCTTAACTAACTTGACAACCTCATCTTCTAACTCGGTTTTTTTAGCGATGTCTTTGTAAGACTTTGTCAAAAACACTTTGAACATCTTCTTTTGTCATCGCTCCTTCATGCAATTTTTCATCCCCAAGATAAAAAGTAGGAACATAGTAGTAATCAAAAGTATTCGCTAATTCTGCTTGTTCTCTTTCTTCTATCATTTCTAATTCAATGGATTGATACTCTTGATTCTCTTTTCTTAACTCTGCCATGTACTGTCTTGCTTTAACGCAATACGGACAGTTTTCTAAATAAAACAGTTTAAATTCTTTCATCATTTAACCTCGCACCTTGAATGTGTTGTAAACTATATCGTCCAAACAACACAATTGTGGCAATTATAATTGCCAGTATGATGAGTGGATGAACGTTTAATAACTCGATATAAAGTAAGATAAACATCACACTCATGTTGACAAGAACAATCATCAGATAAGACTTTTTATCTTTTTGTTTGATGGCATTGACTGTCATTAAGGTCAACGCGATCATCATGAGTGTTGTCATCACAATTTTTAAAATTATTAACACTAACGGCATGACTTGATAGTTTTGAATCATTGTGATATAAAAATCAATTTGATCTTTAGTAATGGTTGCAGAGACCATTTGATAAATACTACCATCGTTTATTTTTCCAATTAACATTAAATGTTGGATATACACAATCCCAATGGTATAGATTGATTCCAGTCCTGCTTGCCCAAAACCCATCGATATGGCACTTTTTCGAGGGTCTTTCGCTAACTCATTTTTGACAATTCCTGATGCAATTAATAACCGCGCTAATAAATGAACAATCGCCGTTGTCAATGACACGATCAAGGCATAGACAATGGGTTGATTCTTCATCATCTCGACCGCATTGTCGGGTGACCCTAAGATCAATGAAACGATCGTTCCTCGAACAAATAAGTCCGCAAAAATAAAAACCATTGCTCCAGCTGTCACTGTTTTAAACAGTAACGAGCGATCTTTCTTAAACAAAAGAAACGGAATTAATAGTATTAAAAAACTGACGATGACTGCTATAGCCATCAAAACACTTGTACTTGTCTGTACCATTTTATCACCTTTTGTATTATAGCATTATTTAGGAAAAGATAGTATCTGTTGCTTACAATAGCCATGAAACTCTTACTTTCAGTCGGACTCTTTCGATGGATTCATTTAATGGCCTATTGTTATTCTTTCAGTGACAAAAGAAATGCATCGGATTCAAATCTCTTTCGACATACTCTTTTAAGTCAATTTATAGGCTTGTTAACTGGTTGGTTATGGGTACAGAACGTCATTAATTTTTTTACTGTCATGCTTTTGTTAATTAATCTCTATGTTTTTTTTACGGATTTTTATTATCGCTTAATCCCTTTTAAAGTCCATTTTTTCTATCTGCTCTTCATGAGAATCGACGGTTGTCATAGTCTCTTCTTATTTTCGTTTCTACTTGTTCTTTTATACTTTACAAGAATCAACCAACTTGGTTTAGGAGATGTCTTCTTATTGGGAAGTAGCGGAATGATGCTGGATACTTTTACGTTTAATAAGGTGTTGTTAACAGCTTGTCTATTAGGAATTTTGTACTATTTCCTAAACAAAAACACCCATGAGCTCCCTTTTGGTAGCTTTTGGGTGTTAGCATTAAGCTTGCTGATGAATTACTAGTGTCAGTTTTGGAACGATTTGATTCTTACGAGAAACAATTCCTTCCAAGAATGAATGTTCTTCTAAAGGATGATTTGGGAATGCCTGTGTTACCAGGGGTGACAGTATTCCTGAGGAATACATAACTGAACCATTGTCGTGAATCGATGTAAAGACCATTACACTTAAGTCCGCTTTACGAGTCATCGCAAACTTGTCCAACGCTTTTTGGAGCGTATCTTCAATCCCTTGTAACTCGTTGAGTTGATACATCGTTAATTGAGAGATGGTCACTTTCTTGCCAGCAATATCAAATTCTTTCATATCATACGTTAAGATATCTTTCATGTTCATGTTCTTTAAATTATTAGAAACCTTGAAAATATCGTTGGCATATTCATTGATATCTAAGCCAGCAATTAGTGCTAAGTGAGATGCTAAAGCGACATCGGTATTGGTTGTCGTTGGACTTCTGAAATTAAGAGTGTCTGAAATCATGGCTCCCAGTAGAATACCTGCCATCTTTTCATCTATCTCGACATCTGCCTCTAGGTACATTTTGGTAACAATTGTAGCTGTTGACCCCACAATTTCATTTCTGAAGGTGATTGGGCGGGATGTTGTGACATCGCCAATGCGATGATGATCAATGATTTCTAAGATATCGGCATGTTCAATCCCAGGAACAGATTGCGTCATTTCGTTGTGATCAACTAAGATGAGTTTCTTTTTCTTGGCGTTTAACAAGTGGTAGCGTGACACAAAACCAAAGATATGGTTGTGATCGTCAACCACAGGATACGAACGATAACGTGAACGAATCATTTTATTGGTGACATCTTCCACAAACTCAGCTTTATTGAAAACAACTAAATCCGTAGTCATGATTTCTTTAATTGGGGATGAATAAAATAAGTAGCGGGAAGTATTCATGGTCCCGTGGCCTGACAAAATTATTCCACAACCTTTTTCTCTAGCTGCAGCTATGACCATTGGCGCAATAGTTTGTGCCCACACCACAATGATTAATCCTGCATCTTTGGCGATACATTCCAATTGTGCTTGAGTATCATTTCCAACAATGACAATTCGGTTGGTGAGTTCATAGTTTTCAAGTCGACTTGCTGCTAAAGCAGGAATACTTGTTTTTCCATTGATACGCGATTGACTTGGCATATAAATGAGTTTGCCATCTAACGCTTTTGAGATGTATTCAATGGGTGTCCGTGATAATAAATCAATCGATTGAGCTGTATCTCCTAATAATAGATCCGATAAGTTACTGGAAGTGAGGATCCCTTGTAGTCGATTTAAATGATTGACCACCGCAAAAACAGGCTTGTCTTTTTCTTGCATCAAATCAAGACATTCTCGAATCGATGTTTCTGGTGTTATCGAAACGGGTAAATCCATATCGATTTCATCCAATTGACTACGAGCATCTTGAAGAAGCATAGGAACTGGCACTTTAAACCGTTCCAAAATATACGCTGTTTCCGCATTTGGGGT
>JAAYEW010000166.1 GCA_012728555.1 Erysipelothrix sp. | reverse complement strand
TTATTAAGTAAAGCTTGTTATGATGTACTAACAAAAAAAATAATCCCTATTAATATTCTTGGAGATCATGCCGCTTCAATCGGCACGGTCAGTGCTAGTAGTCAGTTCTGTGATAATTTGGGACTCATCTGGGTAGATGCCCATCCAGATATCAACACGCCTCTAACAACACTATCCGGTAATATCCACGGAATGCCTATTGCTGCTTTGTTGAATCTTTTTGATAGCCCCTTAGGAAATGTTCTATTTGATGGCCAAAAAATCAAAAAAGAAAACATAGTTTATTTAGGCTTAAGAGATATTGATGAAGCAGAACAAATCTTTCTTGATGAATTAGAAATAACATATTTTACCTACAAACACGTTGTAGAACTGGGATTAGGAAAGGTACTCGAAGTAATCAACAAGAAATTTGAAGCAAACGACAAACTACACATCTCAGTAGATATGGATTCGATGGATCCTTTACTTGTTCCAGGAGTGAGTGTTCCTGTGGAGAATGGGTTTACTCCTGAGGATATAGTAACCATTCTTAAACAATTAATTTCTTACAATAATATTGTTTCAATTGATATTGTAGAATACAACCCAGAATACGATATGGATCATATTTCTGATAATGTACTAAAACAACTTATTGATACTATCACAAAACTGTTGGATGATTAACCAATAGTTTTTTTATAGTAATCCATTAAAGTCCAGCACCATGGATAAATCATGTGAGCCAATCCTTTGCACATGTACTTCTTTTGAGTTTGCCTATACTTGTCAAACTAACTGATAAAGAAACTTGGTTTTGTCAACCGTTGAAGCGACCCTATCAGTTAATTAATACTTTCCTGTAAAAAGATGAGAATTATGAACTTGTTTCGCTTCTTTTATCGTATTGAATCTACACGGCATGGTATTTAACTGTTAAAAAACGTGTTTATGCAAGAACCCATTTTCTAGGTTATTATAGAGTATTCGCCACTATTATTGATGACTACATTGAAGCAAAGTCGCAGTAGACTCAACTAATTTATCAATCAAAGCTTTAACAACCTCTTTGTTAAAAGTTGATAGTGAATGATTATTTGTGAACCACTTCCACAAATCACAAAATCAAACTCAAGAGATGTAGCGAATTTTTCTCTTTTAAACTTTAAGTTGACGTAATTTTGATTAATCGCTACACCTGATAGTAATGAGAACAACTGCTGACATGACATTGCTCATGATGTCATCATCACGTTTTCTAATCGTATCAACACTATTTTAGAACGTTCAAGTTATGGACAATAACACTTACAAAAGATGCAGAGATTTTCTTATAAATAAACAAAAGCTAGGAATGAACCCCTAGCTTTTGTATCACTTACAACAGTGTGTAAAGAGCAATCGTCATTATAAATATAATTAATAACAAGTAACCCATACTTTTGAGTGGTTTCTGTATGTACTCTTCTTGGATATGGTTTCTAATTGTCTTTTTCTTTGATTCTATTGGTTTATAGCTAGTAAAAATCAGCATTAACAAGAAAAGTGGCGAAAAGATTACCGAAAAAATAAGTGATTGAGACAACTTCTCCATGATTAAAGAACTTCTTTGGCAATTCTTCTTATTTTTTGAAGTATATTATCAACTTTTTTAGCGCTAATGTGACATATATCCGCAATCTCTTCATAAGAGTAACCATCATTTCTTAACACAAACACTTGTTTCTCAAACTCTTTTAAAGAGTCAAGAATCTCATGAGTAATCAACATTTTCTCATCAAAAAGAGACATATATTCTGGATCATACTGGTATGTCTTCTCAGCAATGACATCCAATAAGGTCACGCTTTCGTCAACAGTCACCGGATACGATAAAGAAATACTTCGATCTAATAACCCAAAAGAAAGAGAGCGGTGTTTTATCATTAACAAACGAGTACTACTCGTGACACATGTGTACAAGTATTAAGAAAATTGCGACCCTAAATCTTCTCTAAAATTATCAAGCGAAAAGACCAAAGAGAACAAACCTTCTTGAAATGCATCACTTGTCTCAAAGCATTGAGCCGAAAAGTTGTAACAAACTTTATGAATTGAAGAAAATATCAGTT
>JAAYEW010000165.1 GCA_012728555.1 Erysipelothrix sp. | reverse complement strand
TCTCCTAACGTGATAGCTTTTTGAAAACTGTACGTATTATAAGCAATCTAAGGCCTTTTAGCAAATTTTCTTCCTTAAATATTTTTGTGAAAATTCACATGATTCGCCCATATTCTCAAAAACCCTACTGATAAGTGACATTTCTGTCATAAATTAAAAATCACCTTTCGGTGATTTTTGTATTAGAATCGACATCCATTTGCGGTTCTAATACCAACTCCAGTAATGATTGCGGTTGCTCTAGTCTTGCTAGAAACAACACGTACTGCGTTCAAATTTCTTTCTGATCCCACAAATAAATCTAAATGATTTGGATTTGAGACCCCTCTATCTAAGATAATTCCTTGAATCGGTGTTCCTTGTTGAATTCCTCTTCCAGAATAAGGGTGGTTGTAAACTGATACGAGTGAACACATGGCTCTTGCGCTAGATGAAGCAAAGATATAGCGTCCTCCGTAAGTGATTCCATCTTTCCATGTTCCATTAGGTTGCTTAACTGCTTCGGTTGTCACAGCGACTCCACTAGCCAAATAAGCGACACCATTTCTAATTGTACACCCTCTACAGTCTGCTCCATAGCGAGTAAACTTCGGTCTGTATCCGACTAATTTTGGTTTAGCCTTAACGATAAGATTAAATTCGACAGATGTTTGATTTGCGGACGAATCTTGTGTGCTCGCGATTAGTTTGTAAGTTCCAGGTTTATTAACATCGTAATTACCAGAATATGCAATTGACAAATCTTTGTCATAATTATCTTCTACCGCAAAGTATTTATTGAAATCAACCGTACTTTTTTCCTGAATCGTGATTGATTTTGTGGATTTTGTAAACGTTGGTTTTTGGTCGTCAACAACGGTTATCACTTTTACTTGTGATAAGGAAGAGTAATTATTCATCGCTTTGTACACAATGACTTGATCACCAATCGTATCGGTTTTAACCACTGGTAAGTTTAATTGGTCGTAACTTCCTTTGACCACCAGTGATTGTGGATCAAATTCTTCATTTAGTTTGAGAATGACAGGTTTTTCTGAAAGTTCTAACTGAACAATTGGTTCATTAATCATCGTCTCTACCACTTTTTCGTCGGCTTTAACCTGTACCGTCCATCCTACTTGTACTAATAACATTAGTAGCAGGAAAGGTTTGATAAGCTTGTTCATATTTCCTTCTTTCTTTTGTATAGTGGAGTTTTCCAAAATACTTGGGTATGCTACCATAATCTAATTTATAATTCAAACATTTTAATCTCTTTAAGCACAAAAACAACGTATTGTCACGTTGTTTTGAGGTTTTTTAAGGTAATAAACGACGGTACTGGGTAGGATATCCGCTAGTTAATAACGTCCCCGTAATCAAGACCCCACGTCTTGGATTAAGAGCATGTAGGATCTTTCCATTTCCTAAGTAAATCGCAACGTGCGTTCCACCATAGAAAGCTAAATCCCCTGGTTGAGGGTTCGACGTTCTGACACCATACCCACGTTGTGCACTCGCACTGTGTGGTAAATAGATTCCAACCCGTCCATAGACATATTGCGTTAACCCTGAACAGTCAAAGCCTCTACTTGGACTTGCGGCTCCTAAAATATAACGATACCCAAGGTACTGTTTCGCTGTATTGACAACCGTCGCTCTTGCTCCACTGACAGTGGTTGAACCACTGCTTACTACTGGCTCTACTTTAGCTGCCACTTTGATGGTCACTGTTTTAACGGACTTTTGGTTCGCACTATCAACAGCTTCCACCTTGACAGTATATGTCCCTGCTGTGGTTCGATTCACTGTTCCAACAACATTCACTGCAACTGTACCATCGACATCATCGACTGCTTTGTAATAACTTTTGATATCAACTTTTGAATCGTATTTAAAATTCAGAACACTTGGCCCACTGATAACTGGTGCTTGATCTTTCGCGACATTGACTGTAATCACTCGACTGGTTTTGTTGCCGTGTTGATCACTTGCTTCAAGTGTTAAGGTTTGTGCTCCTGGAGTCGTGCGTTTCACTTCACCAATGACTGTAATGTCGACTGGTCCATCTAAATCGTCCACTGCTTTATAGTAATCTAATACTCTGACTTTCGAATTGTACTTAAAATTAAGAGCATTCGGTCCTTCGATGACCGGTGGTAAGTTTTGTCCCACTTCAATGTTAACGTCTTTTACCGTTTCATTGCCACTCTCATCGATGGCAACGACTTGAACCACATAGTTCCCTGCTTCTTTACGGTTGGGTTCATTGCGGACTTCGATAGTGACTTCTGGATCAACTTCATCGACTGCTTCATAATAATCCGCAATCACTTTGTCAGAATCCCATCGTAAAAATAGGGCATCCGGTCCTGTTAACACCGGTGCATCGCCATCCACCACTTGAATGGTTTTATTGACTTTAATGGTCTCTAAGCCTTTGGTCGCAACATATGTAATGGTTTGTTCCCCAATTTGTTTGGTGTCAACCACTGGATAGGACACTGTATCAAAGCGTCCACTCACGACGATTGATTCTGGATCGAATGTTTCTTTATATAAAACCTTGACTTCTTTTTGAGTTAACTCTAAGACAACAGGTTCGTTTTTTGCTTTCTCATCGGCGTTGACTGTTGTTAATGGAAATGCCCAACCCCCTAAAACGACGGTTAAACCTAACAAACTTGTCACTTTCAATATTCTTTTCATTTAGACTCTCCTAACGTGATAGCTTTTTGAAAACTGTACGTATTATAAGCAATCTAAGGCCTTTTAGCAAATTTTCTTCCTTAAATATTTTTGTGAAAATTCACATGATTCGCCCATATTCTCAAAAACCCTACTGATAAGTGACAATTTTGTCACTTATCTCAAGTGTGGAACTTTTAATTTAAGGTTATCAATTTGTTTTTTAAATCGGATATGTTAGTATTGAATCGCTTATAGCACGGAGGGCTTATGAAAAAAATAGTAGTGCTACTTGTGTTCACCTTACTTATAGGATGTAGCCAAACGCCAAAAAAAGATTCTAAACTAAAAATTGATGAAACAAAAACCAGCTATGAATATACCGTTGAAGGAGTTGAAGAGTCTTTTACTTTACACATTCCAACCATTCTGTTTGAGGAAACAAAAAAAGCGGAGATTGTTTATTCGTTGAATCCGCTTCAAGAAAATGTTGATGAACTTGAATTGTTACAATCTCCTTTCTTTAAAGAAGATGTTGTTGACACAAATTTGAAGGATCAGTTATACCAATATGCTTATTATGGTTATGGGTTTTGGGAACTCAATCCAACAGGATTAACAAACTTGGCTGAGAATAAAACCTTGGTTGCTGAAGATTATTCAATTAATCATGGTGATTTCTATAACTCAACCTCGATTAATAATGAAGAGAAGATTGCTTATTACTTAGCAGCTCAAGAATTAATTTGGGAAAGCTTAGTAAATCCAGAGACTAAGAAAAACTATTCAGTTACTTTTACTACCATGGATACTGAGATACAAAAGGATGACATTCTAAAAACAATGTTGGAGATGAAACGTCTTCCTTTCTCAGCAGGGAATGTGATTAATTTAAAACAAGAAGATATTAATAACCAAACCACTTTCACATTAGAAGATAATGAAAAAGTCATGAAGCGTTTTGAGATGCTTGTTCCGGAGGGTATTCAAATTATTGACTCCAAAGAAAACACTCTTTCCTTTGTTGTTAAAGAATACAAAGAAGGACTAAGAATTGATTTTAATCGTCGTTTTGCGATGAAACAGGCTCTTTCTTATTTGTTTACTTCAGACAAAAACATTAGTTATCTAAGCATTGGTGATGATCGTTACAAAGTTGTTCAAAGCATCCATATTGAGAAACATGATTTAGAAAGTAAAATCAGTTTAAATATTAATACACTTGACGAAGAAACAAAAGAAGAGCTAGTCAATGCCCAATATGAATTATCGACAGGTCCAGAGTTTTTAGCGCCAGTCCAATCAACCATTGCTGAAACAGACAAACCCGCTCGCTTTGAAAATTTAGTGCCTGGACAATATTGGCTTCAACAAATCAGTGCACCAGAAGGCTATGTCTTAAATTCAGAAGTCATGGAGATAACGATTGAAGAAGGTATCAAACTAAAAGAACTTCCATTTATGAACAAGAAAGATACAACCAAACCTTAAGAAAAGAAAGTCGATATCCTCGACTTTCTTTTTAGATTAAATTGATAGGTAATTTTTGTTTTGAGTATCGTTGCAAATTGTTGATTACTAATTGTCTAAGCTCTTCTTTATAACGATTATCTCGAAAAGAAACATGTGAACTTAAGTACACTTTAGGATGAGTCCATAGAGTACTTTCTGAATCAAGCGGTTCTTTTTCAAACACATCCAGGATAACTGCTTGAAAATGATTACCCAAACTTACAATTAAGTCGTCTTCATTGATAACAGATCCTCTGGCGATATTCACTAAAATCACATCTTCTTTCATAATTTCAATTCTCTTTTTGTTAATTAAATACTGCGTGTCTTCGCTAAGCGGAATTGCCAAGATGACGATATCCATGATTGGCAAGGTCTCATCAAGGGTATCTAGTGTATAGCAAATGTCAAAATTAAGTGCTTGTTGTCCACTGCGATTGTAACCAAATAGTTTAGGTCCAAAGGGTTTCAGTCTTCCTGCGATTTGTTGACCGATACTGCCCGCCCCAATTATCGCAACATTCATTTTTTCTAAGGATTGAAAATGATAGTTTCTGTCCCATTCTTTTGCTTTTTGTTTTTGACAAAGAACAGTATGTTTTTGAAGGACACTCAATATTCTACCGATGACAAATTCCGCAATGCCATCAGAGTAAACATCTCTT
>JAAYEW010000164.1 GCA_012728555.1 Erysipelothrix sp. | reverse complement strand
GTTCCATCGATGTAATCACCAGTGGACTAATCGTTGGCTTACAAGCATTCTTAATTGCATCAAGATCCATGTAGGTTAATACATCCCCTTGTTTTACGTGTTGACCTTGTTTCACCTGACTATTAAAACCAAGTCCATTAAGTTCAACCGTATCAATACCAAGATGGATTAATATTTCAACTCCATCATTTGTCTTGATGCCAAACGCATGTCCCGTAGGGAAAACAACAACTACTTCTCCACTAAAAGGAGCACACTTTTGACGCTTAAATTATATTTACATAAATGTGAGGTGTCCAATAAAAATTGTAATGTATGAAGAAATATAAATTAAAAGATGGTACTTAAGATTTTGCTTTTTAAATTTTACTTTTTGTTCTAAAATTAACTTGCTTTTTGCTCTAGAAACAAAAATTATTAACAACAAAGCGAGAAAATATCCAAGTATACTTAGGGGAATAACCCTTATCAAAACCGTTAAAAATTCATTCATTTGATCAAAACTCCTCTTGACTCCAAATTGTAAAAATTGAAGTAAACTTATTAATATCAGTCACCGTTCCACAATATCCACGGTTTTTAACTTCTAATGATTTTGCTAAAAGACTAGCATACCATGAATTAAGGATACTACCACTAGCAACTCCTGCAGCAATAACAGTGCCTATAGGTCCCAAAAATGCAGTTAGAAGACCGGATACTCCACTTATGGCAGTCCAATTTGAAGCCGCATAATGCAAATCATCAATTAATTCTTGTGTTTTAGTTTTGCTATTAAAAAATCTATCATAATTCCACCCACCAGTTGTGTAATTTCTATTGCAATATATACCCCTGTTAGTTGGGGTAACAGAGAAAATTTTGATGTTTTTAATATTATATATAGCGGTTTCAATAAAAGATTCTTTGGTTAAATTGAATTTTTCAAAATTTACAGAGGAATCATTGACTAATGAAGTTATTTTTTCTTCATTAAAAATGTATTTTCCATTTTCGACTTGTAATGTTTCTGTAATATTATCTTGCAACTCCATAAATAATTCTTCATTTGTTTTTCTGTATGGAGATGTAAATCCTGTTAAAAGTAAAAAACTACATACTAATAAAATAATCAATTTAATCTTTTTCATATTAATTCCTACTTTCTTTATGATTATTAATTCTGTTTTTATCAGGTTACTTTAAAAGTAATTATTATTGAGTCCATGAGTCCATCCTCCTTCTTTTATCTACTTAATTCAATAATACTTTAATGATTTAAGAAATGCAAGGCATATATTTTTTATCTGTTATCGATAAATATATTTTGTTATTTTGAAAGAAATGTTGTAAAAAATTACAAATTCAACTCAATAATCGATGACCTCACTACTGAGTTTATTTTATTATTTAATGATGTCAAAATCACTCAAAAACAGAGAAAACCAGGATAATGAGTTTAGACGTCACAATCAGACATCAAACCAACTCTAAGCATTCTCAAGCCTGTTCCAACCAATTAACCCTTTTAATTGAGTAAGGTGTGAGTGGTGAAAGTGAGTCAACCCACCACACTAAAAGGGCTTAAAGAGTGCGTTTTATAATCAAATGTATAATCGGTCTTTTTCTGTTATGTAAATTTAACCAAATTATTGATTTTTAAAAGTTTATAAGGATCAAAAAAGAGTTGAATAGAGAATCAATTTTTAACATAATAAACGAAAAAAGAGTGCTCGAGCGCGCGCATATTTATTTTTATATGTATTTTACCTTTTTATCTTTTTGAAGTATGAAAATACTACTTTTTATTGACATTTTTGATTGAATAAGACGACAAAAAGGGAAGGATTCAAACGACACAATATTTTTACTTCTCGTCTTTACGAAAATATACTTATATTAAGAAATTAGTAACAGTATTCTATTAACAAAGCAAGAAGATAAATAGTCAATTAGTGCTTCTATTGAATACTTAATACTGGTCACTGGTTACATGTTTTAAGCGATTCAAGTGAATTGTTCAGGTGTTAGTCCTTTTAATTTTGTTTGATTCTTCTATAATTGTGATATTTATTAGCCTTCATTACTCTTGATTCATCTTTCTTTTGTACTAAAGTTAATGTTACTCTTCGAATTGTTTGTGACAATTTACAAATTGACTATTCGGAAGTTGCTGTGTTTGGGGATGGCGGAAACGATATCGAAATGTTAAGTGAATTCCATCATTCTTATGCACCAAAAAACGCCAACCCTAAAACAAAAGTAGCTGCTAAATACATTATTGGACATAGCCATTTCTACTCAGTTCCTCTTCAAATACGAAAAATAATAAGAAACACTAAGAAAAAAAGGTCAACCCAATGACCTTTTCTTTATTTGTGAACTGTAATGATTCCTTCAGTCTCATGAGTCACCATCTCATGAGCTTTATGAAGCACAACTGGTTCCATCGATGTAATCACCAGTGGACTAATCGTTGGCTTCCCAGCATTCTTAATTGCATCAAGATCCATGTAGGTTAATACATCCCCTTGTTTTACGTGTTGACCTTGTTTCACTTGACTTTTAAAACCAAGTCCATTGAGCTCAACCGTATCAATACCAAGATGGATTAATATCTCAACACCATCATTTGTCTTGATGCCAAATGCATGTCCCGTAGGGAAAACAACAACTACTTCTCCACTAACAGGAGCGACAATTTTGCCATCTGTTAAATCTAAGGCATATCCATCGCCAAGTATCTTCTTCGCAAACACTTGATCAGGAACTTCCTCTAAAGGAACAACTCTACCTATTCCAAAAGAACGATAAACTTCGTTCACCTTCGGTTCTTCTTGTTTTTTCTTTAGAAAATTAAACATACTTACCCTTTCTTGATGATGACCAGAGCTTCATAAGGCTTCAAGACAATTTCGTTTTCCACAACAACTCATTTAACGTTTGACAACAGTACCTCTCCATTAAATGGAAGAGTATAACCAACCTCATGATCATAACGATTGGTAATGACTAGTAATCTGTCATCCAGGTGTCTTCTTTCATAAACAAATAGTTGTGGATGGCTAATATCAAAAAACTCAATCGTCCCATCACTGATAACATCATATTGTTTTCTCAATTGTATCAGTTTTTGATAGTATTTAAAAACAAAAGTGATGAAGCTTCATGAAATGGAAGCCATGTATTTTTAATCTGTTTTTCATGAAACTCTTTTGTTTAGAAATTATTTAAGCACATACTTTGGATTTATCATCTTAAGCAACTTAGAAAAAAAAGCAGTACTAATGAATACTGCTTTCACATTAACGTGCATTTCTTAAGTTCTCTAACATAATTCCTGTTCCCTCAGCTACACAAGTTAATGCATTTTGAGCTACAAACATAGGAATAGAAAGTTCATTCATTAGTAATTGATCTAAACCATGAAGTAAAGCACCACCACCAGTCAAAACAATTCCTCTTGTGACAATATCAGCCGATAACTCTGGAGGTGTTTGTTCAAGAACGGTACGCACAGCACGAACAATATTTGCGAGAGACTCTCTCATTGCTAGTTCTGTTTCACTCGATTTAATTGAAATTGCATGTGGTAATCCAGTAACCAAGTCACGACCAGAACCATCAAGACCAGCTCTAGATTTCAAAATTATTTGTAGGTGACAACAAAAAACTTTTGGTATAAAACTATATGAAAATTTGGAATAATGATTTTTTTTCAGTTCAATTGTGTTTTAATTGCTCCTTCTTTTTTATTACAAAGTAAGCTATCAGCGATCCAACAATAATGATAGTTTTAAAGATGAATCCTGAGTGTATCTTTTTACCGGATTCAAAGATAGAGACTTCATTTTTTTCAATATTGTATTCAAACGCATAATCATACAAAGTTGACGAAATAACAGTGTTATATGTGCTATTGGTGACTTTGGCGAGATCAACTATGTAATTGTCTGATAGTCTATATCGATTAATAAATAGATTTCTAGAGTATTCAGATACCAATACTTTATCTGTTGTTTCACTGTTTAAAATAATAATGACAGCATCCTGATTATTTGTATTCGTCATTAAAATAGGTTCTTTGTAATCATTGTTTAAGGATGCAGATTTATCAAGCAAGGAGGTTTTTTTGAGTGTAGACACCATTGGAAATTGACTTTCCGAAACAAACAGCAACATCAATAATGTCAAAAGTATTGTCTTTAAATACGATGTATATTTTTTCATTGCCAACTCGCTATCTGATAATAAGTTGGGAAAAAGTGGTTTCCAGTTAAAATTCCCATACTATGATCTTTCCATCCTGCACTAGAATATCCACTGTATAAAACAGATCCTGTTGACCAGTGGCTTGATTCATTTACAGTATATTTGGTTCCGGTCAATGCAACACTATATTCCGCTTGATAAGGAGGCTGATAAGGTGTATAAGCATAGACAAACTCATTTTGTGCAAGAACTGCTACATTTGGAGAACCTATTCCAATAAGCCTCCCTGCTACCCAAGCAAATGAACCAGCTATTATAATCTTATTTGCCAGTGTTCCGGAAACAACTTTAGGAAGAAATAACTCGCTTGCAAGAAAAGATGCTAAGTCAGCAACAGAGCCAAAAGATCCATTTATTCTTTTGGTTGTTTGTTGAGGTGCACCATATTGCTTATAACGAACATCAACTTTAATGTTTTTGGAATAACCTTGGACGTTATAGTATATACTCCCTAGGGCTTTTGTTCCCGATAAATGGGGGTTCCCTAAAGGAACTATTGCTTTTGAGTCAATCTGAACGACAGGATTGCTCAGTCCATGATATTCATCAAATTGATAGATAGATTCGTCGATTATGTTTTCATTATGATATTCCCTTATTATGATTTGATCATCTTTTATTTCTTCAGTAATAATGATGTTCATTTCATGATTCGCTTTGTAATGAAAAGTAATGGTTTCTCCGATTCTAAACAAAGATTTTCTTGGCAATTGAGAAAATCCTGACAATAGTAAAAAACAAACAATAAGTGCAATTATTTTTATAAACCTTTTCATATAAGGTCCTCCTTATATATATAACTATATATTATTAAGGAGGGAAAAACAACCTTTCTAGAAAAATGGTAGTGTAAACATGTTGGGGGTGACACATAAATAAAAGGTTCGTTCTAATTAGTTTGTTACGAACAAGTAGAAAGGTTCTAGTATAAGGATTATACTGTCAAACACCCACTTTATTTAAGCCCAACATTTCTTTATACAACTCAATAATCCACCAAAAGTCTAACCTGAGGTGATGGAGCTTCATGAAATGGAAGCCATGTATTTTTAATCTGTTTTTCATGAAACTCTTTT
>JAAYEW010000163.1 GCA_012728555.1 Erysipelothrix sp. | reverse complement strand
GGAGTTGTTTAGTTTAATATCGACAACTTTTATTCACATGAACTTCTATCATAATGCGCTATAAATACCAAGTTATAGCTCAATTTATGTTAGAAAACGCTGATGCACAAGATGCCCTACTCGCCTTACATTCTGTTGATGTAGTCAATGATGACTGGAATGATACAGAATGGCAATTAACTTTAGACGCTTTACTGCCTTTAAACAATGAGATGCCTCATCTTTTTGTGACGGGTAACCATGACAATGAAAACTTTATCGATCATATCAACACTGATAATGATCTAGAAGGCATGGAGTCTGGTGTGGCTTATTCTACTCGCTACAATGGCGTGCAATTTATCGTGTTAAACACAGAACAAAGTAGCGAATCTGATGAGGATTTAGCTCCAGCAATTTTAGAAGATCAAATGGCTTGGTTTGAGGAATAGTTAATAAAAGCTCAAGAAGCTAAAGCAAATGGCGAGATTGACTGGGTATTCGTTAGTTATCACCGTCCAATGTTTTCATCATCTTATCACTCTTTAGAAGATGAGAGTGTTCAATTAGTTCGTGATGACTTAATGTCAGTACTTGATGAGTATGATGTGGATTTAGTCTTCAATGGACATGACCACAACTTATCTGTGACTCACACTTTAAAACATAATCCAGAAGTATTTGGCAATGCTGAAGTTGCTACTGCTGGTGAAACTGAAGGTGATGTAACAACTTTTGAAAACACTGAAGGAACTGTCTTCTTTGTTCCAAGTACTGCTGGAACAAAGACGTATAATACAATTTACAAATTAGAAAGTTTCGAGTGGATTTTAGAAGAAGAAGATATTCATGAAACTTATGAAGACTTATTCGGACATGAATTAACTGAAGAAGACATCGCGAATTTCCGTGAGTTATTATTAACTGAGGAACAACCATTTGTTTCTTCATTCTACTCAGGTGGTCATTCAAATGCGAGAGAATCTAACTTCCAACATTATGCCGTCATTGAAGTTTCTTCTGAACAAGTCACTTATCATCTCTATCAAGTAGTTGGGGAAGATTTAGATAACCGTGAAACACAACTTGTTCACTCTTATGTCATCACTAAATAGTTAAACTAATCGTCACATGTATATGAAGGCAATTTGGTAGGCGAAACCTTGATCTGCTTAGTTTTTACTGCCTTCTCATTCAAATAAAATAAGTGTCAGTGAGGTTTCTGACACTTATTTTATTACGTCAATTGTGACAAGTGTCCCTATAGAGTTGACACGATGTAGGGTACATCGCAAACCAAACAAACACCTAGAGATTTTCCCTAGGTGTTGTTTGGCTTGCGATAAATTATTGCTTAATATATTTCAGTGACTAACTTCTTTGAATAGTCTTTAGTAAGGATTATTGTCGCTTCTCTAACTAATCACTGCCGTAAAGATTTTCTTAGCCAGGGTTCCAATTGAACTGTCTGACCAATACCTTATCAAACGGTGTTGTAGAAGGTATGAATAACAAAATCAAAACCATCAAACGTAGTGGCTTTGGCTATAGAAACTTTGATAATTTCCGGGCTCGCGTGTTTCTAAATCAAAAACTACTCGATAAACCCAATAAAACCATTCGACCTTTACTTTTTTCCGATGAGTTGAATGCCGCTTAACCCTAAACTATTCTATGACTTTCTGATAACTAAAAAAAGCCAGAGTGACGATTCACTCTGACTTTTGATAGCCACCAACACTCAAAATTTTACAGCCTTAAAAATATATATAAAAGTGAGACGCAAAACGATGCAAATGATATTGCATCGTTCTGTGCCTCTTTAATATTTCGGTTGTGTTATATGTATCTAAGTTCAACCTTAAATACTTTAATGGTATATTCTACTATCCGTGAAGCTGCTTAAAATTCTATGCAATCAGTGACCAAAGATGTTGAATCGTACCATTCTCTAACAGAATAAAAATACCCAAGCCGATGAAAACGACTGGTACGATGACTTTTTCGTAACGCTCAACTACTTCACCAATCATAGGAACCGAAGCCAGTCGTTTGGATAAATAACATAAGATAAAAATCCCAATGATAAAAACAAGGATCACAACCATGACTTCATGGAAGGACATTCCAGTGAAGTAAGGAATATAAATTCCCAAATTATCTCCGCCAAGGGCAATGGTCAGACCAACCACACTCGCAACTTCTGACTGTCTATGCGACATCTTTTCTTCCAAGTCCTTTTCATCTACATCTTCATCGATGAAGATAGCCCGAATCCCTAGAATCAAAGGAAGTAAACCAAGTAACCCGATCACCCAATCTTGTGGAATAAAGTTCAGGAAGTACGCTGCAATGAGACTAAAGCCAACGAGCAACCCCGTTCCAATATATTGGCCAATATAAATTGATCGTTGTTTACCAGTATTCATGGTAGAGAAAAGAATCGTTAAAACAACCAAATAATCGATGGACGTAGAGATAAAAACTAACATTGAAGATATAATTATTTCCATAAGCCTCCCCTTTCAATATGTTTATTAGAATTGGTGGTTTTCACACAAACACATCAACTTGGCCAAAGCCAAGGGAGAATGTTTAATAAATTGCTTCATATAAAACATCCAACTTTCATATTTTTTTCACATGACTCATATGCTTTCTAAACCAAAGTTTATGAAGTCGCTTTGTTCCCTCATGAATTATACCATTAAACATACAATGTTTCAGCCTCTCAGCTTGCTCATTCTGCTTGTCTTCTTGGAAAATCCGTGCATGGGCGGAACATCTACTTCTTCTGTCGCTAACGCTCTTTCACAAGT
>JAAYEW010000162.1 GCA_012728555.1 Erysipelothrix sp. | reverse complement strand
GGGGTACATGTCTCTACCATTTATCGAGAACTCAAACGCTTCAGAGTAGATAAAGGTTCCAGACTACCCACTTACAGCGATACAAATCATAAAACCTGTACCAAGTTACAGAACTTTCCGTTTGTTTGTAATGGGTGCCTAAAGCATCAGTTTTGTGTGCGTCAGGTTTACTTGTATGATGCTGTCCATTCGTATAATCAAGCGAATGAGCTTCTCAAAAAATCACGAAGAAAACCTCGGATCTCCAAAGAACAACTTCTGATTTTGAATGCAAAGATTTCTCCCAGAGTAAAGGCAAATCAATCTCTCTATCACATCTTGCAGAGTGATAACACCATTACCCTTTCCGAGTCAACCATCCGACGTTACATCAACAAGGAATATCTTGACTGCCGTAACATTGATCTTCCACGAACAGTCCGGTTCAGAGTCCTTAAACCTCATAGTACAAGAAGAAAGCGTAAAACAAGCGCAGGCTTGCTTCTTAATCGAACTTTTGATGATTATCAAGATTATACTCAAACTCTTCCTAGAGTTACTGTACAACTTGATCTGCTAGTGGGTAAATCCACCGATAAAAAGGCACTCTTGACCTTTTATGAGCCACTCACTAAGTTTCAATGGGCACTTGTCGTTTTTCGTAAATCAAGCAGCGTGAACCGTGCCATTGAGAAAGTGATCAATCAACTCATTAAACATAACAGTCTGTTTTTTGATTGTGTCTTAATTGATAACGGATTAGAGTTCATGAATGTTCCTAATCTGGAAGTGGATGATCAAGGAGTTATCAGATTTAAAACCTTCTTTTGTGACCCCTACGCTTCCTATCAGAAGGCAGGGTGTGAGAGAAACCATTCATTGGTACGATATCTCATCAGAAAGGGAGAGAGTCTAGATTTGTGTGTTCAACACGAAATCGATAACTGCTTCTCCCACATTAATTCCTTGAAGCGAAAATCGCTTCAAGGACTATCTTCCTTTGAAATGTTTAGCAGTACATTTCAAATAGATCCGACGACGATGTTCAATATCCGAGCCATTTCGTCGAAGAATTTAAAGCTCAAATAAGAGCATAAATCCATTCTGACCATCAATTATCATTCGCGATAACTTTGAAAATTAAAATTATCAAAGTCTTTTCGTGTGCATCGAACGGTCCGAATTCGACTACATTATACCAATATCTTTCACAGTTGTATTAAAAAACACGTAATCTATCGATGAAATTACATGTTTTAGTGTGTTTCACAATTCTTAGCACTTACTCTGAATTCTAACCAAGTTAAAAAAAGTACCCTGTTAACTTGGTGAATAATAGTTTTCTTATGTGCTGTTTCTTAGTCATTGAAAGAACAATTGTGTTTAGTGATTGTTTCAAATGATGAAGACGGGGTTTGGCAGGATCATTGATACATAATAAAGAACACATCGAATGGATGTGTTCTTAGTATGTTAATTCAATTTTATTTTATGAAGAATGATAAATCATTTTTGTGAATAGTTTTCGACGAAAGTCGCGAAATCATTGTAGTCTCGAATAGATGGAACAAATTTATTCCATGATTCCGAAGTAAATATGTTAATTAAGTTCATAAATAAATCTTTGAATTTTTGTTTGTCATTGTGGGTAATCGCTAATAAGATAACAATGTTGACGTTATTAGATCCCCACTGAATGAAGTTTGGGATGATACAAACCGATATTGCTGACTTCAATGAGTTCATCATTAAGGAGTGTGGTATAGCAATATTAGAATAACTGGGGCTCGAT
>JAAYEW010000161.1 GCA_012728555.1 Erysipelothrix sp. | reverse complement strand
TGGGTACGGTGATGCGATTGAAAAGGCAATCAGTGAGTTAGTCCTTAAACCTGCAGATTACACCAAAGTGAATCAAGCCATTGAAAAAGCCAACACGCTGATTAAAGAAAACTATGTAGACTTTACCAAGGTCCAAGCAGCACTGGATGCTGTTGTTACAGGCAAAGACATTACCGAGCAATCCGTGGTGAATGGGTACGGTGATGCAATTGAAAAGGCAATCAGTGAGTTAGTCCTTAAACCAGTAACTCCACCGGTCAAGTTGCCTGAAATTATTCAGGGGGCAAACCAAGTAGTGATTAATGGCCAAAATGCAACCTTTAAGTCCGATGCCGATCTTGATGATTTTTTAAGAGTTCTTGTTGATAATGAAGTCGTTGACCCAGAAAACTACATCCTTGTAAGAGGAAGCACGATAGTGACCTTGAAGTCAGAGTATTTAAAGACCTTGAAAGAAGGGAAACATACCCTCACGCTTGTCTTTAATAATGGCTCAGCTTCGAGCGAATTTACTCTCAAAGGGGCTCCAGAAACGACCTTACCTGATACTGGAGACACATCAAGAACCATGCAAGGGTTGGCGCTACTATCCATTTCCCTAGGTTTGGGAATGTTAGTGACAACAGTAAAAAGAAAGAAAGAGACAGAGTCGAACTAATTTAAGAAAAACAGTTCTTTAACCAATCAACAATCTGAATGAAAGCCAACGAATCTGAAAAAGAACCGTTGGTTTTTGTTATGAAATAGATCGTAAAAGGTAAAAAACCACCAAAAATCAAGTGAGACGACTTGATACACTTCAAGGGGTGATCATCAAGACACGCGGTCGAATCGACAACGCTTAAACGCATAGAATAGTTTAATAACTTATGATAAACTTTTAAAAGAAGACAGAAGAAATGTGTTCATTTCAAATGTCTCTTTTTAAAAACTGTAACCTTTTTATTTTTATTTCGAATAATAGGTGTCACACCAAAGAAAGTCAAACGAGGTGCACTTCACATGATTTCTGACAAATCACTCTACACGGCCTTTAAAGAGGGTGATCTCTCTTCTTTTGAAGAAATTGTTATCCGTCATCGTCATAGTTTAGTCTATTTTTTAATTCAATATGTCAATACGTATGAGAATGCTGAAGACATTGCTCAAGAAGTATTTGCCTATATATACTTAAATCCTGACCAATACAACGACGAATACTCACTTAAAACCTATATTTTTATGATTGGGAAGCGACGGGCAATTGATATGATACGCAAGCTTTCAAAGTATCAGATTGTCGAATTGGAAGAGACATTAGTGACCGATAGACTGTCGTTAGATGACCACATTTTTAAAGAAGAACAAATAGCAACCTTAAGAGCGTATATTAATCAATTAAAACCAAGTGATCGCGAAGTCATAACCTTAATTGATCTAAACGGATTCTCATTAAAGGAAGCAGCGTTCATCCTCAAGAAGTCGGTAACGGCCACCAAAGTTCTATCGCACCGTGCTAAAAAGCGATTGAAACAAAAGATGATTGAAGGAGGATATACTTATGAAGTCTGATCGTGAGTTTTTAGAAGGTGTTTATGAGAAAGTAAAAGCAATGAGGTCGATCGATAGCGCAAAGACGCTTAAGCCTAAACGGGTGTCACTGTTTGAAAAGTGGCAACATCCATCCTTGGCAATGGCTGGATCAGTAGTTGCTTTGGCGATGTTCATTGGTATTGTTTGGAGCGGTGGAGCTTTTGATAGCTTCTTTGATCCAGCGAAAAGACCACAAGTGATTCAAACACGGTTCAATCAACCGGAAGATGTGTTGATAAACCAAGCAACATCGATTGTGGAAGTTTCAACAACCAACAATGGTAAAGAACTCACGATTAGTGCATCCTACAAACAACCCCTTTCTTTAAAACAACAACAAGACGTTTTAGATAAGTTAAAAACCCAACGTTATACTTCACAAAAAGGCCTCGTGTTTATCACTATCAATCAAGAGGAATTAACGATTTTGGATATCTTTATCTGGGATCAAAAGGCTTCTGTGTTTGTCAATTCATTTGGTGAGACAATTCGTTCAACAACATTGTTGGACATCGATAAGAAATAGAAAGAAAGAAGGAAGAACAATGAAAAAAGTAATGAAAAATATTCTTGTAGTATTCTTGGTTGTGGGAATATTAGTTGGTTGTGCAACAACCACAGCACCCAAAGAAGAAGCTCCAAAAGTAACAGTAGATGAAATCTTAGCAGCAGTAAAAGAAGCCTATGGAGAGAACTATCTTCCAGATATGGAAATTCCTGCTGATTTCTTAGAACAAGAATTTGGTTTAACAGCAGATATGTATGCAGAGGTTAAAGCGGAGCAACCGATGATTGGTACACACGCAGACCGTATCGTCATTGT
>JAAYEW010000160.1 GCA_012728555.1 Erysipelothrix sp. | reverse complement strand
TTATTGATGTTGAGCAATTTAGAAAGTTATAATTGAGGAGAATAGAATGAATTTTTTTGAAGAATTAAAGAATAAACTGGAAAATAAAAGAGTTAAGATTGTCTTTCCTGAAGGACATGATTTAAGAGTCTTAAAAGCTGCTGTTGATTTATATCACGATAAAGTTGTTGATCCAATCGTATTAATTAAGGCTGAAGTCTTAAAGGACCTCGTTATTAAAGAAAATTTAGATGTCGAAGGAATGACTTTTATTGATAATGAAACATACGAAGACATTGAGCCTCTTGTTCAATCATTTGTAGAAAGACGTAAAGGAAAAATTTCAGAATACGATGCAAGAAAACTATTAAAAACAAATCGTAACTACTTTGGGACAATGCTTGTTCATACTGGTCTTGCACAAGGGCTTGTTTCGGGAGCAGATGGTTCGACTGCGGATACTATTCGTCCGGGACTACAAATAATAAAAATGAAACCTGGTTATAAAAAAGCATCAGGTATTTTCTTCCTTGTCAAAGGGGAAGAAAGACTCTATATGGCAGACTGTGGAATTAACATTTTGCCAGATGCTACAGATTTAGCTGAATCTGCTGTCATTACTGATCAAACAGTTCGTCAATTTGGTGATGAACCACGCATAGCTTTATTATCATTTTCTACAAAAGGATCTGCAAGCTCGCCTGAAACAGAAAAAGTTGTTGAGGCATTAAGAATTGCGAAGGAAATGAACCCAAATTTATTAATTGATGGGGAACTTCAATTTGATGCTGCCTATGTACCCGAAGTAGCTCAAAAGAAAGCCCCAAATTCAATGGTGGCTGGACACGCAAATGTCTTTATTTTCCCAACTTTAGATGCAGGAAACATTGGTTATAAAATAGCACAAAGACTTGGTGGGTATGAAGCGGTTGGACCTGTGTTACAAGGGTTAAATAAACCGGTGAATGACTTATCTAGAGGTTGTGTACAAGCTGATGTCTATAATTTGGCATTAGTGACCGCTGTACAAGCGATGGAGGAGTAATAATGGATATTCTTGATTTAATCAAATCGCAACTATTTAGTGAAGATACACTTAATAACTTAGCTCAAGAAGCAAACGCTAAACCTGAACAAGTTGAACAACTAACAAATCTAGCAATTCCTGAAATTTTGAAGAAACTACAACAAAACGCTTCAACTCAAGAAGGTGCAGAATCATTGAGTAAAGCAGTTGATCAACATGAAACTGACTTAGATGATTTAATGGGATTTTTCAACAAGACAGACCAACAAGATGGTGACAAAATTCTTGGACACATTTTTGGAGCACAAAAACCAGAAGTAGAAGCAAACTTAGCGAGTTCAACAGGCTTAGACATTGGTACGGTCATTAGTTTGTTAACAAAATTTGCTCCTATGATTTTATCGATGTTAGCACTTAAAAAGAAGTTTATGCCTCAACATGAAACTCAAAAAGCTCCGACACAAGCACCTGGTGGACTTGACCTTGGTGGAATTCTTGGGGACTTAATGGGAGGATTTACTGGACAAACACAATCGAAAAAACAACAAGAGCCAAGCGTACTTGATGGATTAAAAGACATCATGGGTGGTTTCTTTAAGTAAGACGTATTCAATGTGCACACTCTTATCGGATGATGGGAGTGTGCATTTTATATTTTTTACAGATTGTTGTTGACAATTAAAACAAAAGTTTATACAATAAACACATGTTTTGGAGGTGTATATGGTTTTATCACAAAAACATGAGAAGATTTTAGAAATTCTTAAGGTTAATCCATTTATTCAACAAAAAGAACTTGCTGAAATCATTGGATTATCTCGGTCAGCAACCGCAAATCTTCTTTCTCAACTTGTTGAGGAAGGTTTTCTTTTAGGAAAAGCCTATATTG
>JAAYEW010000014.1 GCA_012728555.1 Erysipelothrix sp. | reverse complement strand
CGTTCATTATCATCAACGATTGGATAGTGATGATAATTTTGATTTTATAGCACCTTTCAAAGAAAAAATTAATCGTTCAGAAGATAGATTGTCAAGACATGCTTCCAAAGTTTACTTAACGATTATTGAATTTGACAATGTAGTGATTTATGCTGATAAACAAATGAATACTGTATAAAAAACTCAATCTGATAACAGATTGAGTTTTTATACTTCAAAGTTAACCCATTTTCCTGAGTTATAACGGGCTAATGAAACACCCCAGCGAATCAATTGGTCTGCAAACATTCCAAACCACGCGCCGATAATACCAAAACCTAGCTTGTATGCTAAGAGATAGGTTAATGTAGGACGAATAAGCATGATAGATACCATCGAAAGCAAAGCAACAAATTTTACATCCCCTGCTCCTCTAAGAGACCCAATCGCGATGACTTGTGACATTTGAAAAAATAAGATGATCGACAAAATAGTCATCACTATTTGAGCAGGTTCAACTATCTGCGGTATGTTTGCAAACAATCCAATGATTTGAAATCGTGTTAAGAAAATTATGATTGCCATCGTTATTGCAACTATTCTTCCTAAGTGTTGCACGCTTTTACCATAGAGTTTAGCTAAGTCATATCGCTTTTGACCCAAAGACTGACCTACAAGTGCAGTACTCGCGATTGCTAATCCATCTCCAATTGCAAACGACATATGCATCACTGTCATTCCGATTTGATGGGTTGAACTGGCATAGGTACCTAACTCAAAGACTTGCTTAGTAAAAGTAAAGAATCCAATTCTTAAGAATATTTGTTCAATCATACTCGGATACGAAATAGTAAATAAAGTCTTAAGATTCTCTGTCGTTATTTTCCAATTTTGACGTATGTTTAGATGTAAAAATGAATCTTTCTTTGACACAGAATAAAGAGCTATCAGGAATGCTACTCCATTACCAATGGCTGTTGCTAATGCTGCTCCTACTATTTCTAATCGTGGGAAAATCCAAATTCCATTAATCAATAAATAGTTTAAAATAATATTAACAACGTTTGCACTAAGATTTGTTGTCATTGATATTTTAGTATTTCCTGCGCCTCGTTGGGCTGCTGTCATTGTTAAAGACAATGAATAGAAAAAGTTTCCGATACAGATGATTCTAAAATAAGCAATCGACATATCGATATAGTCAGCGTTTGCTCCAGCAAATCGCAGCAACTCTGGAGAAAAGATATATCCCAAGGAGTTCAAAACTAATGATAAGACAAAACTAATGATGATAGAATTTCTTAATATGTGATTAGCTTCTTCTTTCCTTCCTTGTCCTCTACGACGAGAAACAACAACCATGACACCCATGTTGAGAGCCATAATTAAAGCTAATAAAATCATTCTTGGTTGACCAGTTACCCCAACTGCAGAGATTGCTTCATGGCCTAGTCCTGCGACCATCATGGTGTCTACTGCAGAAATCAGAGCAATAAAGAAGGACTCGAAGGTTGATGGCCATGCCATCTTGAAGACTTTCTTTACAACATCTTCATTGGTTGGATATGGTTCTTGCATATTAATTCGCGAACGATAATTAAATGCACTTAAATAGTTCAAAATATTTTCTTTCACAAAAATCCTCCCTACTTCAAGCTATTCTAGACTTTTTAAAATATTTGTAAAGAGGAAATGCTATTTTAAAACACTCATTTCAATAATTGGCGAGTTTTTTTGATTATATAGATACATCAGAGTCTCAAAATATGCTCCTGGACTAATAATACCATCCAGCTTAAAAAGACCTTCTTGTTTATCGTTAATTAAATAGTAGGAGACTAAAACGCAATTGACTTTTAAAATATTGTATTTTTTAAACATCGATGCATCATTAAACTCATAATACATGCCATAATCACTACCAATAACTTTATTCACCATCGGTAGATAATGTGAAAAATCATTTGTCTGTTTGACCCATGTGAATTCTTTAGTCTGACTCATTAGGTTCTGAATTCTCTGTTCCAACTTTCTTTTTTGAGATTCAGTCAATTGATATACAAATTTAAAGACACGCTTGTTGTGTTCGTTAACGCTATAGGAAATAAATCGTTCTTCATCGACAACTCCTAAAATACCATTCCCCCATAAAAAATATTTGTTACGATTGTTTGGGTCATGGTTACCATATGTATAAACACGTCCATTATAACCAATATCAACATGTCCCATTCTATCGGATAATTTATCTCCTAAATGAACATAAATATTAACTACGTCCTGCGTTGGTTCTGCTACATCTTTACTATCTTCTTCGATGATATTTTGTGATTGTAGAAATCGCAGAAAAAAATCGGGTAACAAGATTGATAAAAAAGAAGGTAATCGTCGTCTTTGATTGGATTGTACAATTGACGATAAAATTAAATCAGCACCATAAAACAAAAGATAACTACTTAAAGAAACAATAAAGAGTTCTGATAAATTGATATTAAAAATAATCAGGACTATTGACACTAGTAGGTGGCTTAAAAATATCAACATTAAATGAACCGAAAGTTTTCGATGGGTTTGGTAATCGATGTAGACGTTGAGTCCTTTTATAAATGCATTCACTAGAGACCAGATTACTAAGAAGATACCGAAGCCAAGAAATACAATTTGATTTCTTAGCATGAATATCCAACTAAGAGCCAGATACATAAATGCTTCAAAAAAGTATCGATAACGATTTCCAACATTACTCACTTGAAATGCTTGAATTAAGTGGTAAAGAGCATTTACAAACAAGATCACTACAAATGGAAATGTGATGATTGTTTGATTTACAAAAAAGATAATTGATAATAACATAAAAGCAATGCCAATAACGACACCACCTGTTTTTGATGAGACACTCCGATTGATGTGTATTATTTTGGGAGTTTTCATAGTTTATATAACATATAAACTAAACGACTAATAGTAAAGATGAGAGTAATAAAAGCTGCTGAATACGTGGAAATAAAATTCATTAAAAGAACAGGTAAAACAAACTCAATAACGGTGATATAAAAACGTCTACGAAAAACAATCAGTTTTTCTTTAGGTATTAATTCACCATCCATTGCTTTTAACTTACTCGTAAAAACATATTGTAACCAAACGTACAACGCGAAACACACAACAAAAACTCCAACATTGAGTGGTAACATCCAAGGTTGATCTCGCTTCATAAAAGCGATGATAAGTAGCCATGGAATAACTAACAACAACGTCAGGTAACTTTGATACAGAGCATACTGTTTCTTATTAATGCGAATCTCTTCTTCAATAAATTCAATTGAAGTTTTTGAAAAATAATTGTTCATGGTTTTATTATAGCTTAAAAACCAATTTCGTTCTATACTATTTACTATGAACAAGAAAACTTTTACACAACCACTGATAGAGTGGTATCACAACAACAAACGCGATCTCGTTTTTAGAAAACATCAAGATCCCTATCGAATTTGGATTTCTGAAATCATGGCTCAACAGACTCAAATAATATCGATGCTTGATTATTATGAACGTTGGATTGAGAAGTGGCCATCCATTAAAGAGCTCGCGCAAGCTGAGGAACAAGAGGTTCTAAAAGCATGGGAAGGTCTTGGGTATTACAGTCGTGCGCGTAACATTCTTAAAACCGCAAAAATTATAGATAAAGAATACAACGCTCAACTTCCAACTACTTATTTAGAACTTTGCGAACTTCCTGGAATCGGTGATTATACCGCAGGTGCCATTGCTTCGATTGCTTACAAACAAAATGTAGCAGCGATCGATGGGAATGTAATTCGGGTCATGAGTCGATTAATGAAGGACCATCGAGATTTTCTTAAGATTAAGAATAAGAGAGAGTTAAAAATAACTTTAGAATCGCTGATGAACGATTATAATCCTTCCGATTTCACTCAAGCTCTCATGGAACTTGGAGCGATTGTATGTAAACCCGTTAATCCATTGTGTTCAGAGTGTCCACTTCAAGCGATTTGTTTATCAAAAAAGGATAACTCCCAAATGGATTATCCTGTTAAGAAAATCAGACCTCAAAATCAAATCGATGAGTACAATGTATTTATTTATAAAACAAGAAGTTCATTACTTGTTTCAAGTGATGATAGTGATAACTTAATGAAAGGATTACTGCGATTACCTATGTTAGAGGTAGGGACAGAAATACCGTTTCGAGATTTCAACTTTGTATATACGATGAAACATCTATTTTCACACAAAACATGGATTCTGAATGTGTATGATGTTGACACATTAACCAGTATTTTCTCGAATTGGTATTTCATTCCACTGGATGAAATAAAAAACCATTCTTGGACTGGTGCTCATAAGAAGATATTAAAGAAACTACTTTAACAGTCTTAAACCGTTTAATATAACGAGAATTGTACTTCCTTCATGGAAGACGACGCCTAATGGTAAATCTACTATTTGAAGGACATTCATCAAGATTAAAAAGACAATAACAAAAATTGAGAAGACCACATTTTGTAAAGCGATTCTTTTCGCTTTTTTTGATAATCTAATTACTTCAGCTAAATTTATCATATTGTCATTCATTAAGACAATATCTGCTGTTTCTAATGAGACATCAGTCCCTGAACCCATTGCTAATCCAATATCTGCTGCAGATAATGCTGGAGAATCGTTGATACCATCGCCAACCATCATTACTACATATCCTTTTTGTTTTAGTTTTTTTAATTCCTTTACTTTATCTTCTGGATAAAGATTTCCTTTCACTTCATCAATTCCAACAAGTTGAGCAATTTGAGATCCTGTCTGTTGGTTGTCTCCGGTTAACATGACTACTTTGACATCCATTGAATGAAGAGAAGCAATGGTTTCTCTAACATTGTCGCGAATTGTGTCCATTAACAATATAAATCCTACTAATATTTCTTGTCTAACAATATTGACAATCGTAAATCCTCTAGCGATGGCCTCTTCAGCTTTTTTATCAAGTGGTGAAGCATAACTAACTGGAAAACGACCAATTGAATACTCGTGTCCTTTGACAGTTATGGTAACGCCTTGGCCAGGTGTTTCTGATGTTTGAAAATCGATCTTTTCAAACGTTCTCTGATTTTCTAGATATTGTACAATTGATTTTGCGAGGGGATGATTTGAATGCTTTTCAGCATGATAAAGTGCCGCAATAACTTCGTCATAATTCTGGGTTGCATCGATTTCAACATGCATAACCTTTGGTTCACCCTTGGTGATTGTTCCTGTTTTATCTAAGAAAATATAATCGACTTCACTCAATGCTTCAATTGGCTGAGCTCCTTTGATTAGTATTCCTTTTCGTGCCGCATTTGACATTGTAGCCAGCATCGTCGGCGAAATCGAAGCTACTAGAGCACATGGACTCGCGACAACTAATAAAACGATTCCACGATAAAACGATGTTGACTGATCCCAAATTCCTAAGATTGGTGGGACCACCATTAATAAGAAACTCATGATTAAAACGACATACACATATTTTTCTTCAAAACGATCAATCCAAGACTCTGCCTTAGTTTTATTTGTTTGAGCAGCCACTACAAAGTTAATGATCTTCTGTACCATGGACTGTGAAGGATCTACTGTTACTTTGACATAGATAGTTGCTTCTTCATTGATTGATCCAGACATCACAGAATCACCCTCTTGTTTATTG
>JAAYEW010000013.1 GCA_012728555.1 Erysipelothrix sp. | reverse complement strand
CTGCAGAAGGAATTGATGACAATCAACTGATTGAGATGATTACCTATGCTCAAGAGAATACCTTATCGTTGGGTAAGGTCAATGAGCTTATTAAGCGTGTGACTGTGGATGGCGAATCGATTGATTAATTGCTAACTAATAATCTCCCTAAAGAAGGAACTTCCATTTGTACAGTTCCTTCTTTTTGTCTATTCTGTCTTAATGGCATCAATGATATTTATTCTTGTCGCTAAAAATGCAAGCACTACTGAGTTCAAGATAGTCAAAAAGATTGAAGAGACAAGAAAGATTTTTAATGAAAATGGATAGATCATAATGGATACTGGATAAACACCTCGTATTAATTGGTAATTTTTATAGTGCCATAGTACACCAATAGAGAAGATGATAAAGCTGATAATTAATAGATTAATTAAGAAGATGATTGTTCCTTCTAACAGAAACTCCATCACGATTTCTTTTTTTGAGAATCCGAGAGCTCGTTTTATCGCAATTTCTTGTCGTCGATTCTTCAAAACATTGTTGTGTAATGAAAAAAGGTTAAGGGACAAGATAAATAACAGAACCGATAAAACTGGGATTTGGTTTTGACGCATAGCAACATAGGCATTGATTGCTCTTGCTCGTTGACTCGTGGTAGAGACAGATTGAACTCCCAATAAACTCATGTTTCTACTAATTGAATTAATTGCTTCTTCTGAGTTTGAAACAATCAATTGATGGTTGGTCGTTTCAAGATCGATGAATTGTTTTCTTAAGGATATAGGAAGATACACATTGCCTGCAATTGTTGCACCTTCCATGTCAAAGATATTCTTTGGATATGGCTGAAGAGTTCTGGTAATGCCTATAATTTTAAAAGGCTGAATCGTCGGACTTTTTTCATTAGTAAAGACTGTAGGAAGGAGTAATTCTTGATTCAGAGCTTTGCCATCCTCAAAAAATATATCCGCAAACTTCTCTTCGATGAGTACAACACGATCGTGATTGCTAATTTCTTGTTGACTAAAAAGTCTTCCTTCAACAAGCGTGATGGGGACAAATTCGTCTTGATGGTTTGTGTAGAAAAAGAAATTGCGATCCACAAAGTGCAAATTAGCACTAAAACTATATTTTTGAATATGAAAAGGTGGAATATTGGTATTACTTGTTTGCCATTGAATGACATAGGTTTGTTGAAAAGTTTGACTGTATGAGTTGATTAGATTAATGAAGGATTCCCCTAAATTAGAGTATTGAATAGCATTGGAGGGTGTCGAAGATGATATCTTATTTTCATTAAAATAATTCGTATCGGAATACAATAAAATTCCTAAAAACAAACCTAAGGAAATACAAATGGTGATGGATAATGTTAAATAAGATTGCCAATGGATACGCATCATTGTCAAACTATGCTTGACTACGCGCTTAATGACTTTTAACATGCAATTGTCCATTTTCTAATTGATATTGTGTCACTGCTTCTTGAGCTCTGTGAAAATTGTGGGTGATAACGATGATTGTTTTTCCTTCTTGGTGAAGACTTTTAAATAGATTAAAGACTGTTTCTTCGTTGTCATTATCTAAATTACCTGTTGGCTCATCCGCAATAATAATATCTGGATTGAGAAGTAAGGCCCGACATATGGCGACTCGTTGTTTTTCACCACCTGATAGAAGCGAAACATTTTTATCAAGTATTTCACGTATCTTTAATCGATTAATCAAGGATTCCAAATGGATATGATCAACATCAATGTTTTTAAAAGTGATTGGCAACAAAATATTGTCGAGCGAACTCAAGTTATCAATCAAATTGTAGGATTGAAAAATAAAACCAATCGATTCATTGCGAATGGTATAGTAATCGTTTTTCGGGTTTAGCTTTTGAGACTTAAAGTAATAATTCCCACTCTCATACGTATCCATGAGTCCTAGAATATGAGTCAATGTACTTTTCCCACTCCCAGATGCACCGACAATGGAGAGATAGTCATTGTCATAAATCGTTAAATTGAGTTGGTCTAAGATAACTCGCTCATAGGATTTTGTGATATCCACTAGTTGAATCAACTTTTGTTTCATTGGTTTTTCCCATTTTGTGAGTTCATAAATCTTCCAAACTCAATATCGCACCATTCATCAACAGAAACATTGCTGACTGCAGCGTATCCTTCTCCCATCATTGATATTTTAACTTCTTGTTCTCGATCCACTTTTCCCTCTGTTGTCACAATTCGGACAACATCCTTACCGGTACTGCTTTGGTATATACAATCTTGTGGTACAACAATCAGATTATCAAGTTGTTTCTTAGTATAAACCGAGATATCTAGTTGTTGATTCAATTGATAATCGTTTGAATCCACAGAAAAAATCATCTCTTTTCCAAGTGGATTATACACTTGAGAAATAGACAAGAGTTTCATAGAAGTATTATTTGTTAAGTCATATGTTTCGCCAATACTTAGGCGTTGATCATAGTGGCTGAAAGTTTTAAACACAAGTTGGTCCGTTGTTTTAATAATGACCTTAACATCGACCCCGTCGGATACAACATCATAAACGATGCCATTCACATCGGAGTTCACTACTTGATCTTTCAATAAATAAAGTGGTTCTCCCACAGAGATTTCTTGATTCTTCTCAAAGAAATAATAGATTGAACTATCTGCTTTAATGCGAATCGTCTCAAAGGAAGTACTATCAATGATTCCTTCGAATTCAATTGTTTCACGGATCGATGTCGTTCTGACCTTTTCTGAGTATCCGTATGCTTCTTGAGAAAAGAAGATTTCGTTTTTGGGTGAATATTTCTCAATCTCATTGGTTGATATAAGAACAACGAAAATAGTTGGTACTAACATTAATATAACAATAATGCCTCTAAAAATTATGTTTTTCATAGAATATCCTCTTTTTTCTTGACTCTAGACTACATAATGACTATACATCATTTTTTCTTGTTCTTGTTTTAGAATCGATGAAAAACCAAAGATTGATTCAACTATCGTTGGTTTCTCAGTGAGTAGGTGAGAAGATAATCGTGAATTGATTCTTTAACTTCATCATTTGCTGCAATCATAAAGAGATCATTGATAGAGCCAATAAATCCACTATCAACAATTTCTGCATACTGATTTCCATCAACATCGTGATAATGGATGATGTAATCATACGATTGGACATAATACACTTGAGGATCCACATTCTTTATCCAGAATCGCGGTCTAAAGGATAGTTTGTCATTTTTATTCAATTCAAGATTCGTACTGTTTAAATTATCTTCAGCAAAACTAAAACTTCTTATTTGATTACCATCATTAACAGTCACAACCATCTTGTCAATAACAAGATTCTTTGTAATTGGTTCAATAGAGTCAATAACAATCTTCTCAGTGGTTTCAAATTGGTCTCTATCATCATTTTCTTCTGCTAAATCAAATAATCGATTCGGTGTCGCTCCTATATAGCGATCAAAACTCTGACTCACTAGCCGGTTGAGTAATATATTTTGGTTATTGTTTTCTTTTACAACATCCTTCTTTTGTTTAAACTGAATCGTTCCAATATCCATAACTTCTTCAACATCTGATGTAATAATCATTTGTGTAATTGGTTCAATATCCTTTGAAATACTGTTGTAATCAAACACTACGATTGCTTTATAAAAGAAATAATTATTAAATTCACTCGATTCTAAGTATTCTTTACTTATTTTCTCTAATTTTTTACCATCAAGCAACCCTTCGTCTTTTTCAGACAATTGTTCGGTATTAAAATTGATTCCTTGAGTAAAGTATCCTTCCCATCCAAATGATTTGTACGGTATCTTTTCTAAACTAATTGTGTGATGAATCGGACTGTCCAGTCGAACCTCTTTGATTTCAACTGGTGATGTCAGATAGAACTCAATTGGTCCCCAGAAACCTTGATAACCTATCGTTATATCAACATTTTGGAAGTTCGTATTAATTTTATCTGAAAGAACTGTCTCTTTTGAAATGAGTGGATTATTGACATTGCATGAAGTAAGTAGTATCGATAACAATAGTATCAAAAATGTCATTATCTTTCTTTTTTTCATTAGACCTCCCGAACCATTTGTAAACCCCAATGATTCTCTATATTACTAACATTTTAACATATATATATAAATCCAAACAAAAACTACTTCAATCAAGAAGTAGTTATTTGATTCAATTATTGTTCTTCTTTCTCCAACAAGAAGTAGATGCACGCAAATGGAGCAATCCTCACATTGATATGATACGGCTGGTTATGCGCATATCCAGGATATGCCTTCACTGGTTCAAAGTTGCACATATTGCAACCATTGTAGATATCTTTCTCTGAGTTAATCAGTTCAATGTAATTTCCTGCATGTGGAACTCCAATAACATAATCTTCATACGATGTTGGTGTCATGTTCAAGATTGTTACTATTGTATATTCTTCATCTTCTCTCACAAAACTATAGATGGACTGGTTGGCATTATCCGCATCGATCCAATAGAATCCTTTCGGGTCATAGTCATAACGATAGAGCGCTGAATAATAACGATAAATTAAATTCAAATCTCTGAAGTAACGCAAATACGCTGAGTGAATTGGAAACTTTAAGAGTGAGAATTCAACCTGTTTGTCCTCATCCCATTCTGCGAAATTCGCAATTTCATTCCCCATGAAATTTAACTTCTTTCCAGGATGCGCAAACATATATCCCATTAATAAACGGAGTTGAGAAAACTTTTGTTCATAGGTTCCCCATAACTTATTGATTAATGAGCCTTTCATATGAACAACTTCATCGTGGCTAAAGGGTAACAGAAACTTGTCCGAATAAAAATAATACATTGAAAAAGTAATATGACTGTGTTTGTGCCGACGATGAACTGGATCTTCCTTAAAGTATTTGAGTGTGTCATTCATCCAACCCAAATCCCATTTATAGTCATATCCTAAGCCCATTTCAAAAGTCGGTTTAGTGACTCCTTGGAAATCAGAAGAATCTTCAGCAATTAACATCACCTCTGGGTAGCGAGTCGCAAGGTAGTAATTCGTTCGACGAATAAAAGCAAGTGCCCCCGCATTTTCGCCTCTAGTTTTGTTTCCATCCCAATGAAGCATATGAGCCACTGCATCAAAACGCAATCCATCAAAATGGTATTTATCCAGCCAAAACGCAAAGCTAGACATTAAGAAAGAGCGTACTTCTTCTTTCCATAAATCAAAATTTAGTGTGCCCAATTGATTGTTAGCATCAACAGGGTTGTTATATTCATACAGCGCTTGTCCATCAAACTCAATTAAACCGTGGGCATCCTTAACAAAGTGTGCAGGAACAACATCCAAAATAACACCAATTCCCTGACGATGACATTCATCCACAAACACCATTAAGTCTTGAGGTTGGCCATAACGAGAAGTCATCGAGAAATAACCCGTTGCTTGATAACCCCACGAACCATCGAAGGGGTGCTCAGTCAGAGGCATTAACTCGATATGTGTAAAGCCATTGTCTTTCACATAAGGAATCAATTGATTCAACCACTCACTTAAGGTTTGCCATTCGTGTCCTTCTTTACGCCAAGATCCTAAATGGACTTCATAGATACTCATCGGTTTATCAAAATTCTTAGAACGACTTGTCATCCACTCTTTGTCTTGCCACTGATAATTGTCAATATTAACAACAATGGAGGATGTTTTAGGTCTCAACTCATGATAAAAACCAAAGGGATCTGATTTTTCAAGCCAACGGCCATCTTGAGTCTCAATCGAATACTTATAAAGAGTCCACTCTGGTAACCCAGGAACAAACAAAGACCAAACTCCTTTATCATTGAAACGTTTCATCCAGTGACTCGAGCCATTCCAGTCATTAAAATCTCCCTTCACCTGTACATTCTTGGCGTGAGGGGCATACACCATAAAACGAACCCCAGGTTCATTCTCAAAATGTGCATGAGCACCAAATACTTTATAGGCATCAATACAATGCCCAGCATGAAACTGATCTAATAGTTCAAAAAACATAAGGATCCTCCTATTTTGTTAACTTATGAACAGCTAGTTTGTAATTCTCAAGCTTATCTTTCGCCTGTTTTATCGACTCTGCTTTAACACAATAATAGAATTTACACTTTGGCTCCGTCCCCGATGGACGAATCGCCACCCATGAACCATCTTCTAAATAATATTTAAGAACATCTGAACTTGGAAAATCAAGCACTGATTCCACTTGGTTTTCAACGCGAACAGAACCCAAATAATCTTCTACAGCAACAACCTTCATTCCACCAAGTTCTTCAAGGGTTGTATTCCGTAAATCATCAAGAATTTGTTTAATGCGTTGTGCTCCTTCTTCACCCGCAAAGGTCAAAGAAACAGTTTCTTCTAAGTAAGTACCAACTTTATCAAAGACACTATATAGAACATCCACTAGTGTCATATCTTTTGATTGATAATAAGCTGCAGCTTCTGCTAACATTAAACATGATTGTAAGGCATCTTTATCCCGTACAAATGGAGCTAATAAATAACCATAGGACTCTTCATAGCCCATCAGGAATACTCCTTTTTGTGACTCTTCAAGTTCTTTAATCTTAGTCCCAATAAACTTAAATCCCGTTAATGTTTTCTCGGTTTTAATGTTATATGTCTTCGCAATTTGTTCCCCAGCATCAGAAGTCACAATTGTGTTATATATCATACCTGACGCTGGAAGAATTCCTTTTTCTAAACGGGTAGATAAAATATACTCTAACAAAATCGTTCCACCTTGATTTCCGGTTAAATAAACATACTCTCCCTTGTGTTTCACAACAATCCCCATGCGGTCTGCATCTGGGTCGGTGCTTAGCACTAAGTCAGCATCCACCTTTTTCGCTAGTTCAATCGCTAAATCATAACTGGCAATATCTTCGGGATTAGGAGTTTTTGTATTAACAAAATCCGGATCTGGAAACGCTTGTTCTTCAACCAAATGCACGTTATATCCTGCTTCATGAAGGATCTCAACCATTAACGGGTAGGCTGTGCCGTGTTGTGGCGTAAAGACTATTGTTAAATTATCTTTTAATACCTCAGGACGAAGTTGAATTTGTAAGACTTCTTTTTTATAAGGTTCATCAATTTCTTTAGAAATCATGTGAATTAGTGCTTCTTGTTCTTTGGTGATATCAAAGTCAACATCCAGTTCATTATCTATTTCTGAAACATAATCAATCACCTGTTCAATTTTCTCAGGTGTTAACTGACATCCCGTTTCATCATACACTTTATATCCATTATATTCTTTAGGGTTATGAGATGCTGTAATGACAATTCCACCAGCACAATTTAAATGACGGACCGCATAACTTAACTCAGGAGTAGGTCTCAATGTTTCGAAAACATAGCTTTCAATCCCTAGTTTTGCCAAAAGTTTCGCACAGACCATCGCAAATTCACTCGAATAATGTCTGTTATCATAAGCAATTGCTACCTTAGGGTTATTAACACCTAGCGATAAGATATACTTGCCATAGCCTATATTTGCTCGCCCGACTGTATAGATATTCATACGGTTAGGGCCAGGTCCTAAAAGACCTCTCATTCCAGCAGTTCCAAATTCCAGACGTGTGTAAAAAGAATCGTACACAGTCTCTTGTGAAGCATTTTCAAGTTGCTCTAATAAGCGGGGATCTAATCCTTGTTTATCTAACCATTGTTGTTGTGTTGCCATATTATCAGCCTCCTAGTATTGTTAGTTCTATTATACATGATTCTGAAGAGCCTTGACAGACATAAAAAAAAGAACAAGCATAAACTTGTTCCAATTTTGTTAACAAACTATTATTCGATAACTTTTTGAGTACGTAGTACTTCTTCGATTGCTACAATTGCATCTTCTTCATCATCACCCTCTGTAGAGATTGTGATTTCTGATTGTGTTGGGATTCCAAGACTCATGACACCCATTATAGATTTCATGTTCACAGAACGTCCCTTGTAAGTGATTTTAACTTCACTCTTAAATTTGCTTGCTGCATTTACCGCCACTGTAGCTGGTCTAGCATGTAATCCAACTGGATCTATGACTAAGACTGTTTTTTCTTTCATTTGTAGAACTCCTCCTTGATTATTCTTACTATCCTATTGTAAACCATTTCATTCACTTTGACAATCACTCAAACTAAGTAACACTTGTTTAAATAGTTAGTCAAAGTTTACTTTAAATCATACACTAATACAAGAGCTATGACTGTTTTCTCCACAAAGGATTCTCATAATCCCCATTTTTAATTAATTTATTAAGCGATTCAACCACAAAAGACTTGTCTTCTTGATAAGTAATCCCATACCACTGACTGTCACACTTCAGCACAGTGACACTCACTTCATGATTCTTAATTTGTTCTTTAACAACCGATGGCAGATAAACCTCTCCTTTTTCTGGATTTTTCTTCAATACCTCAACAATTTCTTTCTCAAAATGTTTTTCAACCCGATTCACAAATCCTTCATGGAAACCCCAAAAGTTCATGGACACATAAGTATTCGGATCCACTGACACAAACTGACCATTTTCATTGTACTCAATGCGATTATCCCGCTTATAGATTTCAGTTTTCTCAACGATATCCACAAGTTGGTTGTAGCCATCCACTTGACAAAGACCTCTTGAAACACTACCAAACTCAGATACAGTATTTTTCAATGGATAACCCACCATCGCATACGATCCATCCTCTTGTAATGATGACAAATAATCAAACATCACTTTAAAAGCTTCTTTTCCATAGAAATCATCCGCATTGATAATCGCAAAGGGTTGATCAATTACCTCTTTGCTAACGACAACACAGTGCGCTGTCCCCCATGGTTTAACTCGTCCTTGAGGTACTTCTATTCCCTTTGGTACTTGGTCGACTTCTTGATAAGCATAACGGACATTCATGACTTTAGATAAGCGATCTCCAACTTTTTCTTTAAATTCTTTTTCAATACGATGATTAATTACAAATACAACCGTTTCAAAGCCAGCACGCTTCGCATCATAAATTGAATAATCTAAAATTACTTCCCCTTGCTGTCCAATCGGTTCTAATTGCTTTAAACCACCAAAGCGACTCCCCATACCAGCCGCCATCACTACGATCATTGGTTTTCTCATTCTGTCTCCTTATTTATGATACTTTTGATTATTAATAATTTTATACGAGCGATAAATTTGTTCAAGCACCATTATTCGTACTAACAAATGTGGAAATGTCATTTGTGAAAGACAAATTCGATCCTGACTACGATCTCTTAACCGATTACTCATTCCCAAACTTCCTCCAATCACAAACACAAGGGTGGAATTATTCATGAGCCAATTCTCAATTTGGTAACTAAATTCGATTGAATCTCGTTGTTTGCCATGCAAATCAATAAGGACAACATAGTCCGTTGGTTTGATTTGAGCCAAAAGAGCATCCCCTTCACTTTCAATTATCTTACTCTCTTCAAACGAAGGATTTGCTTCTTTCACTTCAATCACTTCAAGTTTATGAAACGGTTGAATTCGTTTCTCAAAATCTTTTTGAAGAGCAACCATGTGTTTATCTTTATTCGTTCCAACACACAACAGCTTAATCATGCTGGCCACCCATAACCACTTTGAATTGTTGTGAACAAGTAATTGTGCCCTCATAATCAAGAGCTTCTAAATAGCTTTTGACTGTCGCCAGTGCTACTTCATCGTTGTTGGCTTCTTGTGACATATGAGCAAGAACGATCTCGGTGGTATTTTTTGTAATAATCTGTTGCAGGATTTGACCACATTGATGATTGCTTAAGTGACCTCTATCTGACATTATTCTCTGTTTTGTCATGTAAGGACGAGAACTTCTCATTAAAAGAGCTTCATCATAATTTGATTCAAGAATAATGTAATTCGCATCCACAAGATGTAATAAATCTTGATCGCGAATATAGCCCGTATCCGCAACATACACCAGTTTTTCATAGCCATCAAAGATAATAAACCCTAACGTATCTTCACTATCATGACTTAGGGCGATCGGATAAAAGGTTAAGTCATTGACTCGAAAGGATTCATAAGCACTAATTATGTTTTGAATCTGATGATTCGTCTCAAAAGTTGAATAAGTTGGGATGTCTTTAAATAATTTAAGCTGTGAAATATGGTCTTTGTGAGAGTGAGTAACCACTAAAGCATCGATATCCTCTATCGAAAAACCAATCGTGCTAAGTGTTTCACTCAAATACTTTTTGGTCGTCCCGCAATCAATTAGTACGTTGGTACTTCCTGATTGTATTAAGGTACTGTTTCCTTTGGATCCTGAAGCTAATATATAATATCTCATTAATTATCCATATCTAGAAACTTACTATAAGATCCCATAAAATTCAGTTGAACTTCCCCAATGGATCCATTTCTATGTTTGCGAATAAATAGATTAATCAATTGATTCTCTGGACGAACAGAATTAGGGACGTCATCATCCAATGTTTGTTCTCGATGCAACATAAAGACGATATCTGCATCTTGTTCAATCGCACCTGATTCTCTTAAGTCTGAAAGTTGTGGCTCTCGATTTGCTTGTTCAACAGCACGGGTTAATTGAGACAAAGCAATCACCGGGCATTCCAGTTCTCTTGCCAACATTTTTAACTGACGAGAAATTTGAGAGACTTCTTGTTGACGGTTTTCGTAATGACCCCCTGAACTAATTAATTGAATGTAGTCAATAATCACTAAATCTAAACCATGATCTGCTTTTAGTTTTCGACACTTAGAAAAAATCTCACTCATCTTAATCATTGACGAATCATCAATATAGATCTTTGCTTTTTCTAAATCAAAAACCGCTTCGTTTAAAGCGTTCCAATTATCATTAGTAATTCCATATCCAGTTCTTAATTTATCCGACTGAACGAGTGAGCGGGACGCAAGCATTCTTTCAACAAGATGATCCGCTGGCATTTCTAGAGAAAATAATGCGACGGATGCATCGTTACGAATCGCTACTTCAAGTCCAAAGTTAAGAGCAAGTGCAGTTTTACCTACCGAAGGTCGTGCTGCCAAGATAATTAAATCTCCTCGTTGAAAACCATGGGTAATTTTATCAAGTCGGCTATACCCTGTTCTCAGTCCTGTTGTTGCGCTTTCCCCTGAACTTAAGGTGACAATATGGTCATAGACTCGTTTAGCAACGACTCCACCTTCTTCAAAATCATTGGTTCTACGATTACGAGTCACTTCTAAAAGTAAGCGTTCTGATTCATCGAGAATTTCATTGATTTCTTGTCCTGATTGAGCAATTTTACCTATCTCAATTGAGGTACTAATCATTTGTCGCAATTGTGCTTTATCAATAATTAATGAGCAATAGTAAGGTAAACTAGATAAAGGAGAGATATCTTGAGATAACTCTAGTAAATACTGTGTCGATCCGATTTGATCAAGAGCCTTAATTTCCTTTAAATAAGTAATGGTTGTTGTTAAGTCAACATAATGTTCTTGACGATAAACTTCTTCAAAAGCTCTAAACAAATCCTGGTGATTCTTTTGATAAAAGTGCGACGACTGCAGACCCGTTTCTTTTACTTTTTCCAATGCTTGAGGATAAATCATAATCGCTCCTAATAGCATTCGCTCCGCTTCAATGGCTTGTGGCTGCGTGTAGGTCATTGTTTCTCCTTGATACGAACAACAATTTCGCCAATGATTCCTTTATAGAGGTCTACTTTGACTTTATTTAACCCCAATGTACTGAGTGGTGATGAATCTTTAATCTTGCGCTTATCAATATCTATTTTATATTGTGAACGCAGTCTTTCTACTACTTGCTTGGTTGATATTGAACCAAATACTTTTCCTTCTTTTCCAACCGATAACTCAAACTCTACAATCTTCTTTTCTAAATCCTTTGCGAGTTGTTTCGCTTCTTTTTGTTTCTGAAGATCCTCTTGTTTCTCTTGTTCTTTTAATTCTTCCAATTTATTAAGAGTATGCTTGTTCGCATCAACCGCTAATTTTTTAGGAAACAAAAAATTGCGAGCATAACCATCGTTAACTTCAACAACATCTCCTTTTTTTCCATAGTTCTTAACATCATTGAGTAGTATTACTTTCATTTTGTTTCTCACTTTCTTTATTTAATATATCGTAAATCTTCTCATACAACTGTAATACGCTTTCTGTATCACTCTGATAAGCCGCCGCATTAAAGTGACCGCCCCCTCCTAGTTCTTCCATAATTCGTTGTACATTGACAGTTCCATTCGATCTTGCAGAAACACCCACTCGATCATTTGTAATTGGAGCAATCACAAAACTAGCTTCAATATCTGCAATCTTTAAAGTTTGATCTGCTACTTGACTGACAATTGTTCGGTTAACGGGTCGTTTGTCATAGGCAATAAGGATGTAATTATTAAATCGAATGGCCGATGACTCGATATCCGATTTTAATTCAAACTCCTCATAGGTTTCTTTCAAAAAGCTATCCGACAACTGAGGATCTGCTCCCAGTTTTTTTAAATTAGCGACTGCTTCAAAAGTACGAGAGCCCGTTCTTGTTCTAAAGTGATTTGTATCGATTACTATTCCTGTGAACAAAATCGTAGATTCTAACAAACTTAATTCAACTGTTTTCTTCTGATACAAGAAAAGCTCACTAATCATTTCACAGGAACTTGAACATGAGGTCTCTATATACGATAAAATTGGATCGAATTCAAAGGCTGATGTCCGGCGATGATGATCAATCACTGCAACTTTACCGACGACTTTAATAACTTCTTTTCCATTGGTTTGAGAATAGTTATGATGATCAACCAAAATCGATAATGTCGATGGTTTAACTAAACTTAACGCTTCGTCTTCATCTACAAAATGATGATTGCTCGACAGTTCATCGTAATTGTCAGCGACTGTTTTAGCAAGTTTTTCTTCAATCCCACCACTTTTAGTGATAATCGACACGTGTTTGCCATATGACTGAATAATTTTGCTCAGTCCAAGAGCTGCCCCAAAGCAATCAAAATCCATGACTTTATTTCCAATAATAATTACATTTTCTGAGTTAAGCACCATGTCTTTAATGGCGTTAGCCATCACTCTAGCTCTAACTTTAGAACCTTTTTCTTGTGCCTGAGATCCTGATCCATAATATTTAACTTCTTCAGTTGCTGATTTCACTGCGACCTGATCACCACCACGTCCTTGAGTTAACTCTAAGGCTTGGTTACAAAACTCTTCAAGTTTAGCGAAGTCTTTTGTTCCTTTACCAAATCCCATCGACAATGTTATCGATAAGTCTAACGCCTCCGCTGATTTTCGAGTTTGATTCAGAATTTCGAAATCTTCTTTGATTAGTCTAGAAAAGATTTCTTCATTGAGAACAAGTAAATAGCGATCCGTTCGAATTCTTCTTAGAAAAATACCTCTGTCTTTTGCCCATTTGACAACGGGTTGTCTTAATTGAGTATCAATAATTTGAGTTTGTTGTTCATCTTCGTATTGCGTTTCTTCTTCATAGTTATCAAAGTGAACAAGACCTAAAACGACTTTATTGTTTTCATAATTCTTCGTTGAAATTTCTTGACGTGTTACATCTTTAAAGAAAAACGTTTGTCCTTCTTTGTGTCGAACGACTTTATAAATCCTGTTTTTAAACTCAAACAAAACTTCTTCAGTGCTTCCTCGAATCAATTGCGATACCTCAGGTATCCATGAACTAATCTTTTCACCAATAAAACGGGAAGCAGAACCATCAAACAGCGAACTCATCCAGGTGATAATATAGTTTTCATCAACTGTCACTAGCCCAATCTCTCCAAAAGATAGTGCTTCTTTTGCTTCTTTTCCTAAAACCTGTTGGATAGATACTGTTCGTCGTTTTTGTTCAAAATAAGACAAAAACAGCATGATTAATATAATTACCCCGTTGATTACTAAAAAGAGAGTTTGAACTATCAAAAGGAATTCATCGAAAAATCGAAAACCTATGATTAGAACTACTAATTCGACAACAAAAAAAGCAATTAGAATATTGATATATTTCTCAAACCGCTCATTCATGTCCTTTCCTCCAATAATTTGTAATCGACGTAAACAGACCAATTCCAACATGAACTGGTGCGTAAAAATCGAGAGTAAATAGTAAGACAATTATACTATATAATCGAAACCTTTTGAGTTTTTCTTGAGAGTAAAAGAAAATCAAGCCTAAGAATCCTAAATAGACAAAACCAAGAATTGAAAGAAATAACATGATTTCACTGTTATTTTTTAACAGTTTGTTTTGATCTGCCCACAAACCACCCAACGCCATGACAGCTGCTAATAGTCCTAAAGCCTGTGGATACTTCACTTGGCTCCATTTTACTTTAGGGATTGGTTTAATTTTTAAGAATAAAAATAAAATATTAACTAGATAATGAATCACAATTGCTTCTAAAAAAGCACTCATCACAAACGACATTAAAACAATTGGTCGAATCATTTTTTGGATTGATGGCAGTAGTTCTGGTCTTGCTTGCATCATTTCATTAACAAGTGCGGTGAGTTGTTTCATTTCACCGATAATATCAAACCCATAAATGGACGAAAACAGAAACATCATGATAGCGTAAATAATAATTGTTCCAACAAATGTCAGCAAGATAATTGGTTTATCACTAAAATTCCGTTTCGCCAGATCACCATAAACAATTCCAATCGTTCCATACATGGCAACAAGAAAGACTTGTTCAATCGGCGTTAAAAAAATCCCAAGAATAAATACAACCACTAGCATCAATATGCCCTGTGGATATCCATATTCTTTCGTATAAAGAATAAAGGGAATAGGTATTAAATAGGGGAATATCGCAAACAGAGTGAGTGATGTCATCGTGTTCAGTAACATGAAGACGCCGATAATGGCACTGAGCATGGCTCCTTTGGTGATTTGTTGAATATTGTTTTTTCTCATACTAATAGTATAACTTATTTTGGCTTGTCACAAAAGGGTTGAAGCCTGATAGAGTTTATTAATAAAAAAAACCACAGCTTTGTAACTGTGGTTCTATACTATTCTTTAACGTATGGAAGTAAAGCCATTTGGCGTGCCCGCTTAATAGCAGTAGCAAGCATTCTTTGGTATTTTGCTTTAGTTCCAGAAACACGACGTGGAATAATTTTTCCGTTTTGTGAAATAAAACGTTCTAATAATTCGATATCTTTGTAATCAATTGTCTTGATTTTGTTTTTGGTAAAATAACAAACCTTACGACGTGCTGGTCTTTGTTTTCTAAATGCCACGATTTTTCTCCTTATTTAAAATGGAAGGTCATCACTAGCAATATCTAGAATTGGTTCACTATCATAATCATCGTCATAACTGCTTGTCGATGAAGACAAATCTGGTTGACTCGATGGTTCAAAATAGGGTTGATTTTGGGCACTTGTTTGTGCGCGTTGTGAACGTGATTCTAAGAAGTCGAAATTTTCAACAACGATGTCCGTGGTATATACCTTTTGTCCATCGCGATCATAAGATCCTGTTTGAATTCTTCCTTCGATACCGACTTGTGATCCTTTGCCTAAATACTGATACATTGTTTCTGCTCGCTTTTCCCATGCAATGCATGAAATAAAATCAGCATCTTGTCCTTGTTGATCCTTTGATTTGAAACGTCTGTTTACTGCTACGGTAAATCGTGCATAAGACATTCCTGATTGGGTCTTACGAAGCTCAATGTCTTTGGTAAGACGACCGATTAAAATAACTTTGTTCATCTTTCTTACTCCTGTTCATCTAAATGGACAATCATATGACGGACAACATCCTTGTTAATCAAAGCAATTCGTTCGAATTCAGCTAACGCTTCATTTGAATCTGTTGTAAACTTCGTTACAACATAGTACCCTTGCTTCATGAAATTAATTTCATAAGCAAATTCACGTAAACCCCATTCATTAACATTATCAATGGTAGCACCATTGTCAGTTAAGATGGCATGCATTCTCTCAATGAGCTCAACGCGAGCTGCTTCATCAAGATTAGCGTTTACGATGTACATAACTTCATATTTTTTCATTGTACACCTCCTTTTGGTCTAATGGCCCTTACGAGCAAGGAATAAATAAACTTTTATCTATTCGCTTGGATATCTTATCACAATTGTCACTTATTGTAAAAGAAAAAGGTGTTTTTTCCTAAAAAACTTTACTTGTAAAAGTAGATTAGACACACATGTCTAGTTTAGCCTTACAAATCAAAATGTCTAATCAACTTAGATAACATCATTTATAATAAAGGGGATGCTCGTGGATAGAAAGGACATTTATGAAAAAGCATCTAACTCTTGAAGAACGAAGAGACATTTACCACGGATTACGAGATCGTTTTTCTTTACGAAAAATAGCAAGTTGCTTAGGTCGTCATCCCTCTACAGTGAGTAATGAAATCAAGAAACACCGTCAATTCAAACAAGTTGGTTCCTATGGAAAAAGTTATAACCCCTGTTTAAACAGAAAGATTTGTCTTAGAAAAGGAGTGTGCCAAGGTCAAGGATGTCAATCTAATGTCTGTAGTAGACGGTGTCAAAAATGTTATCTTTTCTGCGAATCATTTGTTGAGGAAAAATGTGACTTTCTTAGTAAACCACCTTATGTTTGTGATGGATGTACTAAATCTCATAATTGTGCACTAGAAAAGGTGTATTACATTCCCATTCAAGCACATGAAGAGGCGAAACATGATTGGAGAGAAAGTCGTTGTGGATTCTCTTACTCACCAGAAGAAATAAATCGAATTGATGAGATTATTTCCCCATTGTTGAAAAAGGGTCAGTCAATTAATCATATCCTTCTCAATCATCAAGATGAAATCATGATATCTTCAAAAAGTGTTTACTCAATCCTACACGCTGGTTTATTGAGTGCTAGAGCCCTTGATGCACCAAGAATTGTAAGATTTCGACCTAGACCGAAAAAGAAGAAACTTAAGTTGGATAAAACATGTCGAATAGGCAGAACCTATGAAAACTTTCTAGAATATAGATTGGATCATGCACATTTTAGTTTAGTTGAAATGGATACATTAGAAGGAAAAAGAGGTGGAAAGGTCTTATTGACCATTATCTTAACTGACTTTGATCTCCTACTCGCTTTTATTCGTGATGCGAATACTGCTGCTTCTGTACATTCTGCTTTTGACAACTTGAAAGAGTCTTTAGGCCTTTCTCTTTATTGTCAACTCTTTTCAATCATTCTGACTGACAACGGATCAGAGTTTTCCAACCCAACAAGAATTGAAATCAACTCGGCTGAAGAGGGTCAATCTAAAATCTATTATTGTGATCCCGGGATGCCTCAACAGAAACCACACATTGAAAATATCCACACACTGATTAGACGGATTCTTCCCAAGGGAACCAGTTTTAATCACTTAACTCAAGAAGATATTAGTCTGATGACTTCTCACATTAACTCTTATAAAAGAGAAAAGCTAAATAACTTGTCTCCACTCAAACTATTTAGCTTAGTTTACCCAACCGAAATCATACAAGCATTTGGTTTAACTGAAATTAAACCGGATGATATTGATTTAACACCTTCTTTACTACTTAAATAGTAAGATAAATTCATCCACTAGCATCCCTTTCATTCAAGTAACCAACTCGTCTAATTTACATTAACAAATTTCAACAAGAGTTAGCCGAGTTCTTTTCAGTGACGAACTTTTAAATGATTTCGCTTTTCCCATTTCAATATTACCATAAAGTTAAAGACTTTGAATCATCAAGTATCGACATATTGGATTGAGTGATGTTGCATCTTTTAGAAAAATAGATTGAATCAAGAGGTTCTAGAGTGTTAAAACAAAGCCTCACCTGACCTCTTGATTCAATCTGTAAAAAACTATAGAT
>JAAYEW010000159.1 GCA_012728555.1 Erysipelothrix sp. | reverse complement strand
AGCTTTTGATATTGTTCCAGTGGAAAAAACAGAGAAGCGATAATAAAGACAATCGCTGCTAACATAACACCAATCAATCGTCCATTGCGTGGATCATCTGGTTTAAGTGGTAGTTTGTATTTACTTAAGTCATAATTTTTGATGGTTGTGTACGAAGGTAATACAACTTTTTGTAACAACAATTCCATAATGATAAACAAAACGATTGCTGCTGCTACATTGATGTAAACAGGAATCTTTGTAAACATGGTCAACCCTGATGCAACAAGAACACTAATAAACCCTCTTTTATGGAAGAAGTTAAAGGCTGACATGTTTCTTTCAGGTATTACATAGGCTGTTTTATGTCGAACATTGTAGTAAATATTTCTGTTTCTCTGATCGATAAATACTTTGTTTTTTAAGTCTAATAGTCTCATTGTTTCCCCTTATGAACAAAGGGAGCTTTCGCTCCCTACTTGTTTAACACTTCTTTGACTGTGCGAGTGATACTTGATGCATCAATTTGATAGAATTTCTTTAGATAGTCCATGGATCCTACTTGCCCGAAAGCATTTTTTATACCCAAGCGGATCAGTTTGGTTGGATAGTTTTCAGAAAGTGCTTCTGCTACTGCACTACCTAAAGCATTGTTCACATTATGATTCTCGATAGTTACCACAAGGTTTGTTTTCCGTGCGGAAGTAAGAATTGTTTCTTGATCAAGAGGTTGTACTGAATAGGCATCGATGACATCACATTCAATTCCTGATTGTTGAAGTTCTTCTGCTGCTTTCAGCGCTTCTTGAACACAAATTCCATTCGCTACTAAGGAAACGTGGTGTCCTTCACGAAGTAGTTTTGCGTTCTCGAACGTTTCATGAACATCATAGATTGGTTCAAGTTTCTTACGAATCGTGCGAATATAATGAACACCTGGAGTTGCATAGGCTTTCTTCATTAGATAAGCTAATTGAACAGGGTCACTCACATCGTAGATGCAAACACCTGGAATCGTTCTCATGATTCCAGAATCTTCAAAGGTCATGTGTGTTCCACCGTTGTGTTCTGCAGAGACTCCTGCATCAGAACCGACTAAGACACAGTGTACTTTAGCATACGCTAAAGATACAAAGACTTGATCAAGTGCTCTACGTGCAATGAATTGTCCAAAGGAGTGTACAAAACAAACCCCACCTGCAACATTGATTCCGGCAGCAACACCGACCATGTTCGCTTCCATGATTCCTACATTGATATAGTTAGAACCCATTGTTTTCTTGAGTCCTGCAGTTGCCATTGAACTACTTAAGTCTGCTTCAAGAGCAAAGACATTTTTGTCATGTTCATAAAGTTCTTGAAGAATATTGGCATACTGTTTTCTCATTTCAATATCAAGTAATTGTTTCATTATGCCATCTCCTTTTCAAGTTCTATGGTGAATTCATCCATCTTTTCTTTTTCTTCTTGAGTCCAGCGAATATGATGATTATCCATTGTGTTTTCAACTAAAGGAACCCCTTGTCCCTTAGTGGTTTGTAAAATGATGACTGTGGCAGTTTCTTTATGATTGTGTGCTAGTTGAATGGCTGCATCAATTGAGTCAACATCACTTCCATCACACGAGATTGCATTTAATCCAAATGCTTTGAATTTTTCAGCAAAGTCAAAGGTCTTACAAATATCATTAGTATAACCATCTAATTGTTTTTTGTTATCGTCCACAAAGATTGTTAGATTTGTTAGTTGATTGTGAGCAGCAAATTGAACTGCTTCCCAACATTGTCCTTCATTGAGTTCTCCATCACCAACAATTGTGTAAACACGATTTGGTTTATTTTTCGATTTCAAATAATAACTAATTCCTGTTGCTACTGAAATCCCTTGGCCAAGAGAACCCGTCGTCATATCTACACCTTCAACTAAATTCTTGTCTGGATGCGATGGAAGACGAGTTCCATTAGCATTGAGGGTCATTAATTTTTCTAATGGAAAGAAACCTTTAAGAGCAAGAGTTGCGTAATATGCTGGTCCTGCATGACCTTTCGATAAAACGAAATAATCTCGATTCGTGTCCTTTGGATCTAAAGGATTGACTTTCATATATTT